>NZ_JBEZVK010000002.1:0-234970 GCF_040636955.1 Streptomyces sp. NPDC032472 | reverse complement strand
CTTCGCTTGGCGAGGCTTGGCTTCGCCAAGCAAAAGCCGGCCTTCGGCCGGAGTCCTCCGCTTTGCTGCGGACAGGTTTGGATTCCGCTTCGCTCCATCCAAACAGCCTGCTCCGCAGGCCTGGGTGACCCCGTTTCACGGGGCCCGGGCCTGCCGCCCCTTGGGCGGGTCCGCTCCGCTCCCCCACCCGGGTTCTTCCGGCTTCGCCTCCAGAACCAGGCCGCTCTGCGGGCGCCAGCAGGCGACCATTTAGTGCTGGGGCTGCTGAGTGCACACCCGGCTAAGGGCCCGTCGAAACTCTGTGGACCGCCGCCCGGTAACGTAGACCTCTTCGGGCTCTGTTCAGGCCTGGAGTCCAAAAGGTGAATGCCGATGAATCTTGGCGAACTCCCCCTCCTGTGGAGCCTGCCCCCCGAGGATGCCCAAGCCGGATGGCGGGCCCTGTGCTGGACCGTCGGGCCGAACAGCGAACTCGCCGTGATGCTGGTCCAGGAGCAGAACCTTGATCGTTCCCCGCATATCAAGGGATGGGTCGGATGGAGTGTGCCAGCTCCGTGTGACGGCATCCTCGTCGTGGTCTCGGACGGAGTCGAACGCCGGACACCCATAACCCGCATCCCCGCGTGGACCAGCCACCTGGCACTGCTCTCGTGGTCACGGTTTCTACTGGCGTCAGGCCGTATACGTCGAGACCAAGACGGGACCTGGGAGAGGAACGCCGTGGTGTACTCCCCCGGGGGACACCCGGTGAGTCACTTCTGCATCGGCGATGACATCGACTACATCATCAGCGACCGCAACAGCGACATCTGGACCTCGTACGGCGACGAGGGCATCTACGGCGACCACCCAGAGACCAGCGCCGGACTGGCCCGCTGGAACACCGACGGTACCCACACCTGGAGTCCCCAAGGACGGCTCCCCTCATGGCCCCTCGGCGGAAGCGCGGCCGCAACCGAAGAGGCTACGGTCTGGCTCGCCTGGTACAGCCACGAAGGCGCCTTCCTGTCCCGGGTCGATCCCACCACCGAAGACATCACCAACTACCGCAACCCCCTCAAGGACACCGACGGCATCGCGGTCCGCGGCACCCGCATGATCCTCACCCACCGGACCCACAACCGCCCCAACGTCGACCTGAGCCGCGCAGAGCTCATCGACAACACCTGGGTAATCACCACCCAGGAGAAACTGCACCTCCCAGGGCCGGTAGTCATGCGCTGCGCACAAGGCCGCGACGGCACCCTATGGCTCCGCGGCGGCGACACATGGACACGCATCGAAGCCTGAACCACCAGCACTCGCCCCACGGGAGCCGGCCGCACCTCTCCGCCCACAGCCGAACGGAGCAGGTTCCGCCGCGCGGCGCAGCGACCCGCCTCGCTACGCCCGGTCAGGCTCAGCAAAAGCCGAGCCTGACCCTTCCCATGCTTCATTTTGAACCCGGATAGACCCTGGCATAGACGCCTGCGGCAAGTGGGTGCCCCCCAGTTGTCGCTATCACGGATCAGTGAAACTGCGCAGTGTTCACCAACCTGCACAACGCCGGGTCAGAGACATGACGACTGCACAGATTCACTGACCAGCGACACGATCTGCGGTTGCGGGGATGATGACCACGAGGGGGCGGGAGGCGGCACCAAGCGGATCTGGTGAAGTTGGTTGCGTTGTGGGGCGTCCGCGCGGCCGCTACCGGTCGGCGGTGAGCTTGCCTGCGGCGGCCCAGCTGTCGGCGGGGACCTCGTGGATCCAGACCTGGACGGTCTCGGCAGGCAGCTGCAGGGTGTCCACGAAGGCGTCGGTTATCCGCGCGACCAGCTCGCGCTTGAGCTCGATGCTGCGGGGGCCCTGCTGGACGGTGACGATCGGCATGGTCTGCTCCTCAAAGTGGTTACGCTATCCGGCTCCTGATGTCCGGCCTGCGCTCTGAGAACAGTCCACCGCAGAGCCTGGCGGCGAACCAGACGAGCTTCGCTCTGGCAGCGATCACGATTCGTGATCGTGCGCGGCCCGCCCCCGGCAGGCCGCGACCAGCAGCTCCGGGTGCGGCACGGTGCGGCGCACCCCGAGCGCCACCGGCAGGGCCAGCACCTGGTCCCGCAGCGGCCGGAAGGCGATCCGCGGATGGCTGGTCAGGCGGGCGTTGGCCGCGTAGACCACCGTCCACATCGGGGTACCGGTGCCGATCGCGGCGAGCGTGTCCTGCAGGGTACTGGACGCCAGGCCGGGGACGGGCTGGAAGCCGGCCCGGTGGCAGGCGGTGAGCACCAGGTCCACCAGCGCCGGATGGTTGCGGCGCTCGGTGAGCCGCAGCGGCAGTTCGGCGAGGTCCGCCAGATCGAGCTCGGAACGCTCCGCGAGCGGGTGACGGGCGGGCAGCGCGACCACCAACTCGTCGGCCGTCAGCGGCAGGAAGCGCACGTCGTCGGTGCCCGCGGGAATCTCGCCGCGGACGAAGGCCGCGTCAAGGCGGCCGTCCGTGAGCCTGGCGAGCCGCTCCTGCACCGGAGCCGAGTACAGTTCCACGCGGACCTCGGGCGCGTGCCGTTGGTAGGCGTCGAGGATCCGGTCGAGCCGCTCGCCGAGCCCGGTGATGGTACCAAGCCCGAACGCCCGGGCGCCGGGAGCGGCCAGTTCGGCGGCCACCGCCGAGGCGGCGCGCTCGGCAGCCAGCACCTCCCGGGCGGCCGGCAGGAACCGTTCGCCGGCCGCGGTGAGCCGGACGTACCGCGGCGAGCGGTCGAACAGCTCCACCTTCAACTCCCGCTCCAGCCGGCGCACCTGCTGGCTCACCGCCGGCTGGCCGAGCATCAACCGGTCGGCGGCCCGTCCGAAGTGCAACTCCTCCGCGACGGCGACGAAGCACCGCAACTGGCGCAGCTCCATGTGATCCCCCAGTTCCGGTCCCTGTCCCGATCTGCGGCGGCCCGCGAAGGCCCCCTGGCAGCGTACGGCCGGGCCGGGCCGCTCCCACCACCCGGGGACGCCCTAGCTTCTGTCTCTTTGGTCAGCGCCGGGTCCAGATGAGGATGCCGGCGAGGTGGAGTGCGGCCTGGTAGGCGATGGCGAGTTTGTCGGTCCGTGTGGCCAGGCCGCGCCACTGCTTGAGACGGTTGATGCACCGCTCGACGGTGCCTGGACCCGCACCGCACGTGAACTCGTCACCTACCCCGAGACCGTCGCACTCGCCCGACACCTCACACGCACACCCGGAAGCCAGACCGGCCACGGCTTCCTCGACCACACCGCAAGCATCCTCGGCCTGGACCAGCTCGTACTCCCACCCGACGACCTGCTCCAGGCCTGGATCCACACCAGGCAGCAACACCCCGGACGCCGCTCCCTATAGACCGGCCATTACACCTGCACAAAAAATCGGTACAACCGCGCACACCTGGAAAACTCAGCCAACCTGAGAAAACACCAGGCCAACGGCCAAGACCGGAGCCCGCCAGGCCCTGTAGGCCGGCCCCGACAGCACAACAACCAACCTGCACACACCCAGGTCAGAAGACCAGCACAAGCACTACATCAATGGCCCGCCACAGTCGCACTCCGTGCCGAGGAGCTGTGCGCCAGGTATCCGAAGGGCATTTGCCTGGAGATCCTCTCTCGACTTCCCGTTGACCGACTACCGGCCGGAGGTTGCTGCCCTCTCCATGGACGGGTGGCTGCGAGAGGAGTTTGACCTGCCTGATGCCGGGATCGCCTGCGTACTCGGGTGGCGCGGACCCTTACGCCTCTGCTGGGGTGGGGCGGAGCCGCCGCTGCGGAGCCCGCGGCTCTAACCCGGCGCACGGACATCCGAGATCCGAGGTCGTTCCCGGGGAGGGATGTCCATGATGGAGGACATGCCGAAGAAGAAGCCGCTACCGGACGCGGAGCCGTCTGCAGCCGCGAGGACGCTGGGGCGCAGTCGATGCCGGTGGGGCGGTGGCCGAGTCGTGGCGGGCATGAGCGCCGTTACCACTGCCCATGGGTCGCCGGAGAGGGCGTCCGCGGCCGGGGCCGTTCCGTCACTGTCCCGCGGCTCAAAGGGGCTCCCGGTAGGCGGCTGTCGCCGTGAGCGGCTTCTCTGCGGGCGGCAGTTGCGTCTGAGGTTCCCATTATCACAGGCGCAGAACGGCGGAAAAAGCAGCCGCTTCGGCGGTCCGGTCCGGGCTTTTCGTCTCGGCGCCCGGCAGCCCGGGCGAGGGGGCCCTGCTGTGCGTGTCAGGGGCCTGAGCGCCCGGGCGGCTCAGGCCGCTAACGGGAGCGGGGCGCCGGCGGTCAGCCGGCTTCCGCGAGGGTGGGGGTAGTGGTTTGGGTGTAGGCCGCGGCGGCCAGGCAGGCCTTGAGCCGTGAGCACAGGCCCAGCTTGGCGAGGATACTCACAATGTGGGCACGGACGGTGCGTTCGGTGATAAAGAGGCTGTCGGCGATCTCGCCGTTGGTGGGGCCGTCAGCGAGGAGGAGGAAGACCTCCTGCTCGCGAGTGGTGAGGCGTCCGACCTTGGCGACGGCGGCCATCCAGCTGGGTGTGGGGCGGTCTTCGGTGTGCATGTTCCCCCTGTCGTACGCCAGGGGCGGGGATCTGGCGGTTCTGCCCCTGGGGACTGGCGAGCCGAGGGCTCGGTTCGGTGCGGTGTGCCGGACGAGGGACGCCTGGTCAGTGGCGTGCCGGTCCGGTGCCGGTGTCCGGTGCGCCGGTCAGGACGTGTCCTCGCGGGACCGGGACTTGGCGACCCAGTAGGCGCCCTGGACGATCAGGGCGATGCCGGCCAGCTGCGGCCCGTGCCTCAGGAGCGTGTTGTCGCCCGCGATGGGGAGCAGGCCCCACGTGGTGATGACCACGAGGACGATTCCGAGGACACCGGCTGCAATGCCTGCCGCGAGGTAGAACGCGGGCGACCGGTGCGGCTGGTCAGGTTCTGGTGCATTCATGATCATATTTTTACCTCCGCAACTCACCCACCTCGTAACTTTTCGGCCATCCCGCCGTGGGGGCCGGGGTCATGGGGTCCCGCCGGGCGCGTCCTCCGGGTCGAGGTACCCGGACGCCTGCAGCGTGAAGAGGCGCGCGTAGGTCCCGTCCGCCTCCATCAGCTCGCGGTGGCTGCCGTGTTCGCTGAGCCGCCCACCCTCAAGGACGAGGATCTCGTCGGCCATGCGGACGGTCGAGAAGCGGTGGGCGATGAGGATGGCCGTCGCCCCGGAGGCGATCTCCCCCAGTCGTCCGAAGACCTCGGCCTCGGCCTCCGCGTCGATCGACGCCGTCGGTTCGTCCAGCACCACCAGCGGAGCCTTGCGCATGAAAGCGCGGGCCAGGGCGACCTTCTGCCACTGTCCGATCGACAGTTGGTGGCCGCCCTCGAACATGCGCCCCAGCGGGGTGTCGTACCCCTGGGGCAACTTGTCGAGGAACGGGTCCGCTCCGCTCTCCTCGGCGGCCCGGCGGATGCGCTGCCCGTCCGCGAGCCGCGAGATCTTGCCGAAGCCGATGTTCTCCGCGGCCGGCATCTCGTACTGCATGAAGTCCTGGAAGATCACCCCGATGTTGTCCCGAAGGTCGGCCAGGTCGTAGTCACGCAAGGGGACGCCGTCGATGTAGATCTCGCCGGAGGTGGGTTCGTAGAGCCGGGCCAGAAGCTTGACCAGTGTGGTCTTGCCGGCACCGTTGTGGCCGACCACGGCCGCGCAGCGGCCAGCCGGGAGGAAGCAGGAGAGTCCGTCGAGGACGACCTTCTCGGTGCCGGGATACACGAAGGTGACGTCCCGGAACTCGATGCCCTCACGGAGTGGGGAGGGGAACGGCCGGTTGCCGCCCTTGATCCGGGATTCAGGAAGGTCTAGGTACTCGAAGATGTTCCCCACGAACAGGATGTTCCGGTAGAGCTCGCCGATGCCGAACAGGACGCTGTGCGCGGAGGACTGCACGACGTTGATCGCCTGGGTGTACGCGGCCAGCCGGCCCACGGTCGCCGCCGAGGTGGTGCTCAGCAGGGCGAACAGCAGGGCTCCGGAGGACACGAGCACGCTCAGCAGGCCCAGGGGGAACGCGGCGAAGGCCTGCTTCCTGGCCAGGGTGCGGTCGGTGTCGTAGAACTCCCGGGTGAGCGCCTGGTACCGGCTGACGAACTCCCCGCCCAGGTTGAACAGCCGCACCTCCTTGAAGGCGCGGTCGGTCGTGGTCAGCTGCTGGAGGTAGTGCATCATCCGGCGCTTTGCCGTGCGGTCCCGCTCGACCTGGTACCCGCGCCGGCCGTAGATCACCGAGGCGAGGATCGACGGGATCGGGAGGCGAGGATCAGCAGCCCAGCGGTACCAGTACACCACGGTGGGCCAGGGCGGCCGGGTCGGGGTGCTCCTCCCAAGGAGAGAGGAGGTTCGTCACGTGGCGGCGTCCGGAACGGAACTCCTTGCGCACCGCGTCGGTGATCGGCGCGAGGGAGGGCGCGTGCGCCGGCGCCGCGCCCAGCCACCCCCGGGGTGCACGGCGACGTTCAACCCCAGGGCGAAGGCCTGGCTGGTGCGGTGGGCCAGGCCGAGCCGGTCCAGCCCGGAGGCTCCAAGGATCAAGCCGTCGACCGCCCCGCTGTCCAGGGCGGCCAGCCTCTCGTCCGCCGGTCCGCGCAGGGGTACGACCTGTACATCCGGTCGCAGACGGCGCAGGTATGCCTGCCGCCGCACCGCGGCGGTGCCGATGCGGGCGCCCTCGGGAAGGCCGTCCAGGATCATGTGCGGGTCGCGGTGCACCAGGGCGTCACGCAGGTCTCCCCGCGGTCGGAAGGCGGCCAGGACCAGCCCCGGGGTGTCGTGGGTGGGGGTGTCCTTGAGGCAGTGCACCGTGATGTCGATCTCACCGGCCAGTAGTGCCGCTTCGATCTCGTCGGTGAACACTCCGTCGGCCTCCAGCGCGGCCCGCGCCGTTCCTTCCCGGTCGCCGCCGGCCCTGTGGAACGGGATCAGGACGGTGGGGGTGGGGGGATGGCGCGGACAGCAGGGGTGCGGTCTGGGTGAGGGACATCAGCGAGGCGCGGGCGCCGATTCGGAGACGGGACACCAGCGTTCCCTTCACGGTGACAATCTGTCGGAATCTGCACTGTTCTGGTGCAAGTAGGATTGCGAGGCAACTTGCCTGCGAATGCGAGGAGTTGGCACATGAGCAGCGCCGTGACGATCGGTTCGAGAGCGAGCAAGCTGGCCAGGACGCAGGTCACCGAGTGGCTGACGCCCCTGGCACCGCGGTTCCCCGATGTCCGGTTCAAGCGGGAGGTCATCCTGGAGGGCGGCGACCAGGACCGGATCACGCCGACCCTCGCGGAGGTCGCCAGAACGGCCGGCGGCTCGGCTTTCTCCACCAACCAGGAGCGGGCCCTGGTGACCGGCCAGGTGGACGTCATCGTGCACTCCCTCAAGGACCTCCCCACCACCGTGCACGAGAGCACCGTGCTGCTGACCACCCCGGGCCCCCGCGAGGATGTACGGGACGTGCTGTGCGGCGCCATGCTGGAGGAACTCCCCCAGGGGGCACGAGTCGGCACCGGTGCCCCCCGCCGGGTCGCCCAGCTCCTCGCACTGCGCCCGGACCTCAACGTGGTGCCGATCCGCGGTAACGTCCCCGGCCGTCTCGCCCGGACCAGGGGCCGTGACCGGCTGGACGCGGTGGTGCTGGCCGCTGCCGGCCTGAACCGGCTCGGGCTGATGCCTGAGATTCACCAGGTCCTCGATCCAGAGCTGTTTTTGCCGTCGCCCGGCCAGGGCGCGCTCGGCATCCAGGTCCGCGCCGACTCCGACGCGGCCCGGCTTCTGGCCGGGACCGGCGATCTTGGAGTGGACAGGTGCGTGCGGGTCGAGCGGGCGCTGCTGGCCGAGCTGCACGGCGGGTGTTCCGTGCCGGTCGGGGCGTGGGGGCGGATCGCGCAGGACGGGCTGCTGCACCTGTCGGCGGCCGTCACCTCGCTGGACGGGGCGAAGCAGGTGACCGCGACCGGGGCCGGTCCGGCGGATGACCCGGAGAAGCTCGGCGCGTGCCTGGCCGCCCACCTCCAGGCCCAGGGCGCGGCCGCCATCCTCGCGGAGATCAGGAAGCCCTGAGACGGCGGGCGATGTCGAGCGTGCCGTAGGTGATGATCCGGCACCGTGTGGCGGGCGGGCTCGGTGAGGAGCATGTCCGCGCCCTCGCCGACCATCTCCCGTGGGAAGACCTACGCCGCGGTCATGAACGGTCCCGGCCCCGGCACGGTCCGAGTCGGAGGACGACAGTCCGCCTACACGGGCGACCGGCTGCTGGACGTCACCAGCGGGCGCGTCCGCGCCGACATGCCCCCGAATATGGGGGCGATGAGCTGCGACTACGACCAGGTCTCGACGCTGGTGTACGAATGGCTTCGCGGTCGTCGGGGTGGACGCGGGCACCGGCAAGCTGCTGTGGGCGCTCAAGGACGGCGATGAGGGCCGCAGGCCCCCGACCGTGACCGCAGTCTGGCATGGCCGGGGGGCAGGCGGTCCTGTGGCCCTGGACGCGCGGACCGGCGCCGACATGCCCACCAAGCCGGAGGCCGCGCCACTTCTCGTCAACGCTTTCGCCGGGCTGGTCCTGGACGACAACCGGCTCTTCAGCTACCCGGCTGGCGGCTGACACCCTCCCCGCCAGGGCCCGTGCACCGAGCCGTCTCTGGGTATTCCTTCTGGCCAGATAATCCGCAGGCGCAGGCGTACCGCTCCAGGTCGGCCGCGGAGTATTCGGTTGGGTTGCCGGCGGGGTGATGTTCGTCCTACAGCTCATGGACAAATCGCGGCACTGGGATGAGGCTTGCGGCGCTCGGTTGAGGGGAGGCTCACCTCAACCGCCACTGGGCGGTTGACGGTTGGCGTAGTAGTAGAGGGCGAGGTCGTCCGGGTGGTGGACGCGTTCCTCGGTGCCGCCGATCTCCTTGAGGATGAGGTGGGTCTTGTCGAGTGGGTGCTGGGTTATGAGCCAGGGGTTGTTGTCGCTCTCCTGCCAGACCCGGGCCCACACCTTGTCTCCGACGCGGACTTCGCCGCCGTCCTTCGTGCGGAATTTCGATGTCATGGACCGTACATACCCGCATTCCATGCACACCGGACCGCCAGGCCTGCTGCCATACATGGCTGCGGGCGGGAATTTCGACAGCGGTGGCCGGACCGATGATTCGTCCGACCGGCTCCAGCCCGCAGTGGCGCCAGCGGCCGACTCGGCGAGCGCGGACGGCAATCCACGGGCAAGGGGGTGATCGACGCCGGCGGCGAGGCACTGCGGGCCCTGATGGAAGGCCGCCATCACCCCTGGCCCCGGTTCCAGTGCCCGGAGTGCGGCGCGACCTGGTACGCCAGCGACACCGCGCTCGGCACCGCAAACGCTCGGACAGCCGCTACTGCTCGCCCCAGTGCCGCACCCGGGCATGGAGGAAGCGTTCCCGTTCAGCAGCCATCACGCGGTGACGCCTTCCTGCGACGCTACTGGTCCAGGACCAGGGCGAACGGGGCGGTGAAAAGTCGCATCGGACGGACCGGCACCGCCGGTCGTGGACGAGAGGACGGTGCCCGCCCGTGGCGCTGTGACGAGATGAGGATGATCAGATGGCGGAAGCAGTTCTCCCGGAAGTGCGGGCCGGGCAGCGGCGCGTCATCAGCACGGGGAGGGTGTCCGGCGTGCTGAACGGCGACGGTCTCGCGCTGGGGCGCGAGACCGGCTGCGGGGAGTGGAAGGCCACCGCCGCCGAGATCGGCCGGGACCTGGAGCTGCTGGAGGTGCCGTACACGATCGTGACGGCCTGCCGTTTGCCTCTGGCCAACTCCCGCAGCACCCAACTGCGCCGTGGCGAGAAGGTTCGGATCGCCCGGAACAACCTGACGTACCTGGTGCGCTGGATGCCCTCGCTGAAAGACTCCATCGACAACATCCCAGACGATTGTCCGGGCTGGGGCTTCACGATTTTCCAACCGAAGGCCGAGGGCATGGCGGTGACGGGCTTCGCCTTGGCGGCGGACTGGCCGGCCTGGACGCAGAAGCAGGCGCGGGCCGCACGTTTGCTGTGCGCCGAATGCGACTACGACCTGCGCCAACGCGACGACCAGGACCGGCTGCCATACAACATCCCGTTGCCGGAGACCTGGTCCCCGATCCCGAGGCGAAGGCCGAACCTCCGGCGCTGCCGGAGGAGAAGGCGGACTCTCCCTGGCGGAGCGAACGGTTCGCCAACCGCGTCCGAGCCCCGGCACGCCACGGTCCACGCAGGTCACCCCAGCCTTCCGTGACGATGGCGCCGCCGGGGAAGCTGTTTCCGTCACCGGCCCGGGTGTGACGATCCGTTCTGCGCTCTCCGGGGTGACGGCCGCCGGCCGCGCCGAGACCAGGTCCAGACGCCGGTCCACCGAGGCGACGCCCATGGCGCCGTACATCGCATTCAGAGCCGTCCGGGCGGTCCGGGCATGCCGGGTCACCTCCCGCAGCTCACCGGCGGCCAGCGGATCCAGCGCCTCGACGGCTTCTCGAGCCTGTTGCCGCAGTCCCTCTGTGCCGATCTTGTCGCGCTCCTTCTGGCGCAGGGCTCGCACCCGGCACGTGCTGTTGCAGAACCGCCGAGGCCGAGCAGGTCCTGCGCCGCTTCACCCGCGGCGGCCCCAAACACCCCACCTACCAGGCGATCGAGGAACTCGGGCGGGCGGTGCGTACGGCGTTCGTGTGCGGCTACCTCGCCGACGTCGAGCTGCGGCAGGAGATCCACGAGGGCTTGCAGGTCGTGGAGAACTGGAACAGCGCGAACAAGGACCTCTTCTACGGCAAGGACGGCGACCTGGCAGGTGCGGACAAGGAATCCCAGGAGGTGTCCATGCTCGCCCTGCATCTGCTCCAGTCCGCTCTCGTGCACGTCAACACGGTGCTGATGCAGCAGGTCCTTGCCGACCCGAAGCGGGCCGACACACTCACCGACGCCGACCGGCGGGCCCTGTCCCCGCTGTTCTGGACGCAACGTGAACCCCTACGGCAGGTTCGAGCTGGACATGAACAGCCGCCTGGAGCTGGACCTGGCCACCACGGCCAAGGCGGTTCCCGGCCCGCGCCGTCCCGAGAGGGGGAGCGCGACGGCCCCCGCGTGAGCGGGCCGGGCGGGTGCCGCTCCAGGGAGCGGACGGACGCGTGCCGGGACCGCGCGAGCAGTGAGGCGCGCGAATTGGGGGCGTGGGATCTTGGGGCATAGGTTGACGGCATGGTGGAGGGGGCGAACTCCGCGGCGCAGACCATGCCGCAGGAGCAGCAGACAAGGGGGCGGCGTGCCGCCCGGCGGAATAAGGACAAAGGCGGGCTGGCTCGTTCGTCTTTGTTGATGGCTGTTGGCACGGTGGTGTCGCGGGCGACGGGGCTGATCCGTCAGGTGCTGCAGGCCGCGGCGCTGGGAACGGGCCTGCTGGCCAGTACGTACAACACGGCGAACACCGTGCCGACGAGCCTGTACACGCTGCTGATCGGCGGCGCGCTCAATGCTGTGCTGGTGCCGCAGCTGGTGCGGGCCCGGGCCACGGAACCCGATGGCGGGCGGGCCTACGAGCAGCGGCTGGTCACGCTCGTGGGGTGCGTGTTGGGCTTGGGGACGGCGCTGGCGGTATGGGCAGCGCCGCAGATCGTGGGCCTGTACATGCGGGACACCCCGGACAGTCACGAGGCGTTCGAGCTGACGGTGACGTTCGCGCGGTTCCTGCTGCCGCAGATCTTCTTCTATGGCCTGTTCAGCATCTACGGGCAGGTGCTGAACGCGCGTGAGAAGTTCGGCGCAATGATGTGGACCCCGGTGCTGAACAACGTCGTGCTGGTCGGCATGTTCGCCGTCTATCTGGGGCTGATGACGGTGCCCGACCGGGTGGAGGACATCACCGCCGCCCAGGTGCGGCTGCTGGGGATCGGGACGACCGCGGGCATCGCCGTCCAGGCCCTGGCTCTGATCCCGTTCGCCCGGGCGGCCGGTTTCCGTTCCGGCCGCGGTTCGACTGGCGGGGCACCGGCCTGGGCAAGAGCGTGCACGCAGCGAAGTGGACGCTGCTGTTCGTCCTGGCCAACCAGGTCTCCCTGACGGTGGTCACGAACTACGCCAACGCCGCCGACCAGGAGCTGCCACAGGCCGGCGCGGGTTACTCCGCCTACACCTACGCGCAGACAATCTGGATGTTGCCGCAGTCGATCGTGACCGTGTCCCTGGTGACGGCGCTGCTGCCGCGCATGAGCCGGGCCGTCGCCGAGGGCCGCATTCCGGATCTGCGCGCGGACCTGTCCCGGGCGCTGCGGATCAGCGGCGTGGTCATCGTGCCCGCCGCCTTCCTCTTCCTCGCCTTGGGGCCCCAGATCTCTTCGCTGCTGTTCGCCCACGGAGCAGCCGATGCCGCCTCAGCCCGCCCACTGGGCTACATGCTGCAGGCGTTCGGGCTCGGACTCATCCCGTTCTCCGCCCAGTACCTGCTGCTGCGCGGCTTCTACGCCTTCGAGGACACCCGCACCCCGTTCTTCATGGCGGCCTGGATCGCAGGCGTGAACATCGTCCTGGCCACGGCCTGCCATGTGGCCCTGCCCGCCCGCTGGTCGGTGGTCGGCATGGCCGGGGCCTACACCCTCTCCTATGTGGCCGGTCTCGCACTTACCGCGCATCTGCTACGCAGGAGGCTTGGGGGTCGCATCGACGACGGAGGTCTGCGCCGCACCTACGTGAAGCTGCTGTGCGCCGCGTGCCCGGCTGCTGGGCTGGGCTGGGCCGCAGCGCGTGCGTGCGCTGGCCTGGGAGATGGAACGTGGCCTACTGCTGTCGCCTTGGCTGCCGGGGCGCTCGCGACAGCCCTGGCGTATCTCCTTCTTGCCCGGTTGCTGAAAGTCACCGAGCTCCGTCGCCTGCCCGGGATGCGTTGAGCCCAGGCAAACGATGGAAGGGGGCGGGTAAGAACGCCGGCCCCAGCCGCCAACATGGGTGTCACGTACGGCGACGTGCGGCGGGGTCGCGCTCGGCGACGTGCCGGGCGACCGCGTCGACGCCGGGGCGGGCGTACCGCTCCAGGGAGCGGACGGAGGCGTGGCGGGAGCGGGCCAGCAGCATCGGGGTAGACGTACCGTCCTCGGCGTCGTGTGTGAGGGCACTGTGGCGGAGCCGGTGGAGCTTCCAGCCGTCCAGGTCCTCGATGTCGTCGGGTGAGGCCAGCGGATTGGCCAGCAGCCGGGTGTTCTCCTCGAAGATCTCCTCGGCCCGGCGGTAGGGGAGCCGGGCCCGGCCGGTCTCCGGGCACACGTCGAGCGTCGGCGTCCCGGCCGGGGACTTGCGGTCGGTGAGGAACAGCGGGCCGCGGGTGCGGCGGGCGATCTTCCCGCGCTTGTCCTGCGGGTAGAGGTCCTCCACGTTCAGGCACAGCACCGGGCCGCGGACTCGTAGAGCATCTTCCACAAGGTCTTCTCCCGCAGGGCGACCTCCAGGCGCCACAAGGTGGCGATCTGGTTCTCGGCCAGGGCCTCGGTGCGGTCCGGGGGTGCCGGCCGCCGCTCGATACCGATCGTCGGATCGCCCTCGGCCCAGCCCTGGCGCTGCCACCAGCCGATCGCCTTGCGCGCGATGGACAGCTCCCGGTTGACCGTGTCGGCGTCCATTTCATCCGCCCGCGCCGCCGCCAGCTCGGCCAGCACCTCCGGCAGTACCGGATCGTCGATCGCGGCGACCGGGAAGACCGGCGGCTTCGCGCCCCGGCGGGCCGGGCCGGTCGGGGCGGGCTCGCCAGCGAGCATCCATCCCCACGTCGTGAGCGAGATCCGGTAGATCCGCGCGGAGGACTTCGACGACCTCCGACCCGTTGATCTGCCAGGCGGCTGTCCAGCGGCTCCCCCAGTTGTCCCGCATGACCAGCCACGTACGGGCCTCATCCAGCCTCCCGTTACGGCGACATCAACTCGTCCAGGACGCACACGTCGGAACGGACCTGGGCGGCAGCCTCAGAATCACCGCACCAGATCACCAGCTCGCACGGCGGACCGCAGCAGTTGATCACAACTGATCGCTTCGTGTGACCGTGCGCCGCAGTTGGCCCCGCTGGACGCCTCCGTTGCACAACCGCAGCCCGGTTGCTCAGAACAGGGAGTCCCAGAAGACCGTTTCCGGGTCGGGTGCCTCCGGTTGGAGCATGCAGCGCTTGCAGCGCAGGAGTCCCGGTTCGTTGGTTCCGGAGGCGGCGCTCATCCACGGCAGGGCCTCCATGGCGTGTGCGCGTTCGTCGTCGGCGAGGGCGTCGACGGTCCGGCGGAGTTCCTCGGGGGCGGGGTCGTCGGTGAGGCAGAGCCATCCGATCGCCGCTGCCAGGCGGACTTCGGGGGCCTCCGTCCGGTCGTGCCAGCGCTCTCGCAGCCAGGCCGCGGTTGGCGAGTGCGCGTGGGCCCGGGTGATCTCGGCGGTGGCCAGGACGAAGGCGGCGCGGACCATGGCGTCACGCTCCGCCGCGAACCCGGTGGCCAGGGCGGTCCGGACGATGTGGTCGAGGTCGGCGGCGGTCGCCAGGACGTAGGCGGCGTCAAGGCGGACGGCAGGGTCGGGGTCGCCGAGGAGAGGCAGCAGTGTGGGCGTGTCCGCGGTGATCGCGGCTCGGGCGGCGGCCACCGACCAGCCGGCCGGGTAGGCGGTTACTTCGTAGCCGTAGTCGTCGTCTCCGTCGGGGGCGTGACGTACGGGATCTGTGCGGTGAAGGAGGAGTTCCTCGCGGGAGGCGACGCCGAAGTACCGGGCGCGGGCCGGGCCGGAAAGGACGTCGAGGGCGGCGGCACGGTGTGGGTGGTGGGCGTCGGTGGCGAGGGGGATCAGGAACGGTACGGCGAGGGCGGCGGCCGCCCGGCTGTCGTTGGCGCACAGGCCCCACAGCACACCCGTCGCGTCCATGCCCGGTTCGCCGTCGGCGCGGAGGGCGGCAACGGCCTCTCGGGCATCGGGGCCGTGGGGAAAATTGCCCCACGCCACGGCGTCGAGGGGCAGGTCGCGTCGGAGCTCGGGCAGGATGCCGGCCACCACCGCTCGCACGTCGAACGGGCCGCCCGCGAACGAGGCCAAGTCCGCCCCGCCCGCGACTTCCCGGCACATCGCAAACGTCGGATCGCTCCGCCGATCCTCCACAGCACACCCCCACCTTCGAACCCTCGGACACCTGATCATGACCTGCCCGGCGACCCGCCGGAACCAGGGCGGCGGGGGGCGGGGCGGGCGATCTAGCTGGGGCATGACCCGGATACGCCAGAAACCCGCCACGGGATGATCTTGCAGACCGGAGGACTCGCTACAGGGTGTTGCTCGCGAGGGCGGCGACGCGGTTCTCGTACTCGCGGCGCGCCTTGCGCTGAGCTGGGATCGCTGGGGCGCCCGGGGTGCCGTCGAGGGACTGGCAAGCGGATGAGGAGCTGGCGGTGGACCGCGGGGGTGGCGCTGACGCGCAGGGTGTAGCCCTGGCCGCGTCGTACGGCCACCCCTTGGTCGAGCGCGACGCGCTCGACAGGTTCCAGGTCGGCGGCCCGGAGGAAGTCGGCGACCTTGCCGGGCATGTCGAGGACGACCGACAGCTCCGGGGCCGGGGCGCTTGGGCCGGCGGCCGTGTATTCGGGCAGGAGATCGGCGACGGCGGTGCGGATGGCGCCGCGGCTGACGCCGTGATCGCGGGCGAGAGCGGCGATGGAGCGGCCTCCAGGTACGCGGTGCGCACGGCGTCGGTCTTGTCGGCCGGGACGGCCGGGCGGCGCCCGCCCTTGTTGCCCTTGGCCTCGGCGGCCCGCAGTCCGTCGTAGGTGAGCTCGCGCTGGAGTTCGCCGGCGGCGGCGAGGGTCTGCACCATGAACTTCACGGTGGACAGCAGTTCGCCGGTGCGGGGGTGGCGGGCGGTGAGGTCCATGGCGGAGAACGCGCCGTCGTGGATGCGCAGCGCGACCTGGTCGCGGTGGAGGACGTCGAGCACGTCGAGGATGTGCCCGGTGCCGCGTACGAGGCGGAACATCGATGTGCACGGTGTCGCCCGGCCGGGCGTAGGCGAGCAGTTCGCCGAACTTCGGCCGCTCAAGGGGGTGGAGGCGGCTGGAGGTGCCGGCCTGTTCCTCGAAGAAGACCGGGTCTTCGATCCCCGGCCTCGGTTAGGACGAGGTTTTGCCGGTCGGTCGACTGCTGGCCCGTCGACACCCGTTTGTAGACCAGGTTGGCCATGCCGCTCCCCGCTCTCGGTGGTCGCATTCGACACTGGCTGTCAGCAAACCCTGTCATCATCAGCCATCGGATCTGATAGATCGGCGCCGCCGTCGGGCCCCGGAAAGTCTGGGTTCATTGGACGCCCGGCGCGCCTGTCGTCATTCGTTCGTTTGCCGACACCGGCCCTCAGGGGATGGAACACGCGTCGGGGCCTGCGTCGCCGTTGGGGCACGCGATCTTCGTACGACTGCGGCGGGTTCTGCGGCGCTGTTAGCCTGCGGTCCATGATCAAGGGCGGTTTGGCAGGTCGAATAGGCCGGCTGGCGGGGGACAGTGGGCCGGAGCGCGTGCTGGTCGCCGCCAGTTTCGTCAACCGGGTCGGCAATGGTCTGTTCAACGCGGCGTCGGCGCTCTATTTCACCTTGGTCGTGGGCCTGCCTGCGGTGCAGGTCGGCGCCGCGCTCACCATCGCCGGAGTGATCGGCTTGTGCGCGGGGATACCTGGGGGTCATCTCGCTGACCGGCGCGGCGCACGCGTGATCATGATGCTGGCCCTCGCGGTCCAGGCGGTATCGATGGCGGCCCTCGTCCTCGTCGAGAGCTGGGCCGCGCTCACGATCATCGCGACGGTCGACCAGATCGCCGCGGCAGTCGGAGGGGCGGCGTGGGGGGCTCTGGTGGCCCGGGTCGGGGGTGAGCGACCGGCCATGTTCCGGGCGAAGCTGCGCACCTTCGTCAACCTGGGCGTCGTCCTGGGAACGGTGGGTGCCGGGCTGGCGCTGGCCGCGGACACCCGCGGCGCCTATGTCACGCTGATTCTCGGCAACGCGGCGAGCTTCGCCCTGTGCGCGGTGCTTCTGCTTCTGCTGCCCCGCTATCCGGTGCTGGCAGCGCCGCCGCGGCAGCGGCGCTGGCTCGTCTTCGCGGACCGTCCGTTCCTGACGTTCACCGCCCTCTACGGGGCCATGGGACTGCAGTACCCGGTGGTCTCCCTGCTCCTGCCGATCTGGATCTCCGAGCACACCGAAACGCCGCATTGGACGGTGGCCGCGCTGTTCGCAGTCAATTCCGCCTTCTGCGTACTGATGCAGACCAAGATCGGCTCCCGTATCGAGACCCCGTACGACGGCGGCAGGGCGTTTCGCACTGCGGGGCTGCTCTTCCTCGTCAGCTGTCCGATGATGGCGCTGGCGGCGTACGCCCCTGTCTGGGCGGCAGCAGGACTGGTCCTGGCGGCGATCTTCGTCCACAGCCTGGGAGAGGTCTGGGAGTCCTCGGCGTGCTTCGCCCTGGGTTTCGGTCTTGCCCCCGACCATGCCCAGGGCCAGTACCAAGGTGTCCTCGGCCTCGGCTTCAACGCGGGCCAGGCTCTTGCCCCTGCGATCCTCACCACGGTGGTGCTAGGCCTCGGCACGACGGGCTGGCTGCTGCTGGCGTTGTTCTTCGCAATGCTGGGTGCTGCCGGCCCATCTCTTGCCCGCTGGGGTATGCGGACCCGGCCGCAGCCGGGCGTTGCTGCGGGAGCGACGAGATGACCAGGGAGTAGGTGCCAGGAGCCTTCCGCGTGGCATGGAACAGTGTGTGTGCATCGCGTGGCCGCTGGAGTAGCGACATGACATGGGTGGTCAGGCCGCCTGACCGTAGCCGTCCGGCGCGGGCGGGGCGTCACCGCGCAGCGGGCTGAAGTCGACGTCCAGATGCGGGTCGTACGCCTCGGGCACGAGGCCGAGCTCATGGGTGGAGCACTCGCCGAAGCGGCGGACGTGCTCGGTCAGGTACGGCGAGACATGGGCCAGGTCCTCGGGGTCGATGACGTAGCCCTCCTCCTGGAGCTGGCGCACGATCTCGGCGATGTCCAGGGCGTTGTGGAAGATCACCGTGTTCGTGAGCAGCGCGTTGAATTTCGCGGTCTTCTCCTGCTCGACGGGGCCGTTGTCGGTGATGACACCGCCGTTGCCGAAGCCGATCCACTGGGAGAAGCCGTTGAACGCCTCGACCTTGTTCGTCGCGGCGGTCACCCCGCAGACGCAGCGGGGCGTCCGAGAGGTAGCGCAGCAGCTGGACGGTGCGGATGACGCGGCCGACTTCACGGAACGCGGTGTGGGTGGCGTTCTTGCGGGAGCCGGCCCGCAGGCGCCGCAGCAGCAGCGTGGAGGAGATGGCGCCCTCGCGCACGGAGACGGCCACCCGCATCAGGTGCCGGAACTGGGACTCGATCAGGTCGAAGTCGATGACGTTGCGGCCGTTCTCCCCGAACAGGGCGTCGATGTGCACGTACTCGGTCCGCTTCGTGGGCCGGTAGAAGGTCAGGTCCTTCCAGTTCCTGATCCTGGGCATCAGGTCGAAGCCCAGCAGGTGGGCGAGCGCGAAGACAGGGAAGCTCTGGCCCTGAGTATCTGCGTGCACGGTGGTCGGCTTTACCTCGGACGTGTTTTTCAGCAGGCCCTCGATGATGTAGACGGCCTCCCACACCCCGCACGGGATGAAGTGGGTGAACAGCGCGATGTAGGTGTCGGCGATGTGGTGGTACGCGATGCCGCCCCGGTTTGCGCCCAGCAGAATGACCTGGGTGGTCTTGACGCAGCTCAGGCCGTTGCTGCCCTGCATGCCGTAGATGGAACGGCCGTCAGCGCGGAGCGGGATGTACCTTTGACCGCTCGCCATGATGCCACGGCCTTGAATGGTGTTGGGTCCGAGAAGCCGGCGGCGATCGCCGCACGCTCCTGCGGCGTGACGGCGAAGCCGGCCGACGTGGCCAAGCCTGTGCGCGGGGTGGCTTGCCCAGGCTCCCCTTGGGCTTGACCAGCGTGGGTCGGGGTCAGCCGCGGCGGCGGAAGAGGCCGTGGCCGGGCCTGGCCGGCTCCCGGTCGTCCTCCGAGGGCGGCGGTACAGCAGCCGGGAGGCGGGCGGCCTGTTCGCGGGCGACGTCGTCGGCGTGGCAGGTGCCACACACGGTCAGGTCCCCGGCCGTCCAGGCGCCGCCGCGCACGGACTCATCGGCAGTCGCCGTGGACTTCCTGTACCAGCGCATGGTTGCGGCGCCGTCGGAGCCGGAGAACGCCTGCTGCTTGTCGTGGGCGAGGAGCCAGGCGACGACCGCGCCGCAGTCGAACTGCGGGTGCTCGTCCGTACCCGCCGCCGGGTCGGGGAAGTCGGAGTTCCGGCCGCCAGGCGCAGGTGCCAGAGGTGCACGGCTCGGCCGAAAGCCTCGTACGGCAGTCCCTCGCCCCAACTCCAGTCGCCCAGCGGGTCGATCAGCCCGTCCGGCTGGGGCGCTTCACGGTTCCGGTCCACTTTCCCCTCGTTCGGCACGGGAGCAGGAGCCCGCGTGCCGTGAGGCTAACGGCATGACCTCCCCACCCATCTCACCCCTCGATCCCCGGCTGGCGGCCGTCTGCGACCTCTCGGTCTTCGCGGCGTGGAACGGTACGAGTACGACGGAACCGTCCAGGACCTGTCCGCGGACGTCCTCTCCGCCACACTTGCGGGCCGCCTCCGCGGCACTCCGCTGAATGGGCGATCGGATGCCTCCCATGGCCGGTTGAGCAGTGGCTGCTTCCACTCACGTCATCGGATAGCCGCTCCCCCGTACGAGGGAGGCGGTTCGTGCCCTCGGCTGATGACCACTGGCCGCCGCAGCTGCGATCTTCAACGCAGCGAGAACTGAGGTCGCCACGTGATCCGAGAAGCACTGGTAGCCCCCGTCGACGAGGCATCGCGCAGGGGCGGCGTGGGGCGCGGCGGGCCACTCGCCCGCCCGTGGACGCCGGGCGCCGATCCCGGCTGCCGTGCCCAGATGAAGCCGGCGCTCTGGCCCGGTCGATGCCGACCTGCGCCGGGTCCCTGCGTGAGCCCCTCTCCGGCTGGTATCCGGCTCACCCGCCGGCGCTTGATCACCTTCACAAGGCCGGGGACGCTCCGGCCGCACCACAGCTGATTCTTCGGGGAAAGGCACACAGCATGGGCTTATCGAAGCCGATACCCGGCGCGACGCCCCAGACCCTGCGGCTGACGGAACTCCTGCGGCACGCGCGCGTGGGTCCGGACGGCGCAGAGGTGGCAGCACGCCGCACCGAGCGGTGGCTGGGCCGGACGCTAGGGGGAAGGGCAGAGGTCCTCTGCCCCGCAACGGCCCACCACACGGCGGAAGCGGCAGCCGTGGCCCGGGGCGAACTGGGCTCCGCCGTCGTCTCCGAAGAGGGGTGCCACATCCGGATGGTCCCCTTGGGCGACGAGCCGCCGTTCCACGTCCTGGTCGTCACCCGTGAGCACCCCTTCGACGGGGACAGTGCGGCGCTGACCAGATTTTCCGCCATAGTCCTCGGGCTGCTGTTGCGGTTGGAGGGAGCCGAGACCGACCGCCGGGAACGGGAGGCGAGCCTGCTCCATCTGCGTCTCGCCGTACTACAGTTGCTGATGATCGGAAACGTCTCCCTGGCCCAGCATACGGCGGCCGGGATCAGGCCCGGCCTGCTGGAAGCGGACTGGGCCTGGACGGCTCTGCTGGAAATGCCGGTGGAGGAGCGCGCCCAAGTGGCGCGGGACTGCGAGGAACTGACCGTCGGCCGGGCCCTGGTCGTCCCCTGTCCGACCTACGACAATCATGTGATCACGGTGGTGCCCGTGGCCGACGTCCGAGCCGCCGACGGCATCGGGCGCGCCCTGTCCGACTATGTCGCACGCCGTCCGAGAGTGTTCCAGGGCCGCAGCCGCCTCCACCCGCTGGCACATGCCCGTGCAGCCTACGAGGATGCGCGCCGCAACCTGGTGGCGGCTCGGTACGTGCCCGGCCGTCGTGCCCGGCATCGAAACCACACGGATCCGGTGGAGCTGCTGGCCGGTGCCGAGGCGGCCCGCTGGGCGTCGGACCTGCTCCGGCCCTTGGACGCGCTCCCTGCCCGGACCAGGGACCAGTTGCTGTCGACGGTGTCCCTGGCGCTGAGGTTCACCGCCGTGCGGACGGCGAAGATCATGGGAGTCAGCCGCAACACCGTACGGTCGCGGATGGAGCGGGCAGGCGAACTGCTGGGCGCGGACCTCGACGACGTAAGAGTACGGACCGCCCTCCACCTGGCCCTGCGACTGCGGGACCGGCCCACCGCACCGGGCCGCCACCACCCGGGCCTGCCCGCCCTGATCGGTACCGACGCCGGCCGGGACTGGGCCCGGGACGTGCTGGGTCCGCTCGAAACCGACGCCCGCAACCTGCACCGCACGCTGGGGGTCTGGATCCTGGCCGACTGCTCGGTCGGGGCGGCGGCACAACAGCTGGGTCTGCATCCCCAGACGGTTCGGGAGCACCTGCGGAGCTCGGAGACGCTGCTGGAGCGGGAGCTGACGGCCGGAGGGGTGGACGTGTACGAGCTCGCGCTGGCCTTCCTCGCGCTCCACGGCACGCAGCCTCCCTTCGCGAAACCGGTGTCCCCCGATGGCGTGTACGACCGTGCAGGCGTGACTGTCACCTGCCCGGCAACCGTGCACGGATGACATACCGGCCGACAGGTGGCCGCTCATAGCTTTGAGCGCGTCAGGGCCAGAAGACATCCGGCCCCCTCAGTGGAGGAACGGACATGAAGAAGAATCGATTCGCCCGCCTCGGTCTCATGGCCGCGACCATGGCTGCCGTGGCCGTCGGAGTCGTCGCCTCACCCGCAAGCGCGGCGAGCGCGACCTGCGAGAGCTGGGGCGGCAACGTGTGCACCAGCGGCAGCATCCCGGCCAACGGCGACCACCAGGTCTGCTTCGGCGGCACGCACAAGGCCCTCAGCTACTGGGGCCGCGCCGAGCTGTGGGACGCCGACACGGGCGTGATGGTCGGCTCCATCGCCACCAACCCCTACCGCTACCAGCAGACCTGCGTGGGCGGCCTGTACGGGCAGCGCTACTACGAGCGTGGCACCGGCGGCGACTTCAAGGGCGACGTCTGGAACGACTGACCCCGCACCGACTACGAGGGCCCGTACCGGGCGTACTTTCCCCGGTACGGGCCCTCGCGCCGCTGCCCGGGCCGCTCAGGAAGCGGGCAAGCCGCCCTCCCGGGTGACTTGCCCAGGCCGCCCGACCTGGTACGGAGCCGGTCGACCACCCGCACCTAGCCATCGAGGCGAAACCGGTGCGTGGGCGCGGTGGCCGGATGCCGGCACCCCGAGCGTTCGGGCTTGCGCGGTGGACAGAGCCCTTCCGGAGGGAGCCGGACCCTGGCGAGGCGCGGCGCAACGGATCCCGGCGCTGCCGCCTGAACCCGGCATGCCCGCCTTCGGCTCCAGGGCCGCGTTGCTTCGCGAGGTGGTGGACCAGGCGCTGGCCGGCGACGCCGAGGCCGCATCGGTGGCCGAGCGCCCCTGGTTCCGGCCCGTGCGCGAAGGGCGGACTCCGCAGGCGGACCTGAACGCCAATGCCGAGGTCTGCCACATCCGCGCGCCCGGCCTTCGGGTGGGTCTCAGCTCCGTCGCGTGCTGGCCGACGAGGCGGACGTTCCCGTCGCCACATGCGCGCCACGCCCGCTCTCCCGGCGCCGGGGCAGGGCGGCCGTGTGCCCCGGGGCCCTCCAGCTCCGGGGCGGCGTACGTTCCTCGCCGTGTCGGATCAGGCGGTCTGGAACTTCCAGGTGCCGAGCGTGGTCCAGTTGCTCCAGCTGCCCCCGTCGGCGCTGTAGGCGTGGGAGATGAGGCCGTCAGCCCCGATACCGAAGACCTCGGCGGCGTGCGTGCCGGACTCGTAGACGGCCGTGGGGTTGCCGGCGAAGCGGTAGGTACCGAGCGAGGTCCAGCCCTGCCAGGATCCGGCGCCGAGGTTGTAGGTGTGGTTCAGCACACCGTCCGTACCGGTGGCGAACAGCTCGATCGCGTTCGTCGAGGCGTTGTAGACCGCCGACGGGCTACCCGAGAACCGGAACGACGGATCCAACGTCGACCAGCCACTCCACTGACCACCGTTGAACAGGTAATTGTGCGAGATCACCCCGTCCTTACCCGTCGCGAAGACCTCGGTGACCTTGTTCACCGGGTTGTACACCACCGCCGGCGCGCCCGAGAACCGGAACGACGAGTCCAACGTCGACCAGTCCGACCACGCACCACCGTCGACGCTGTAACTGTGCGAGAGCACACCGTCCGCGCCGATCCCGAAGACCTCGGCCGTCTTGGTGTCCGGGTTGTAGACGACGGTGGGGGTGCGCGCGAACTTCCAGGTGCCGAGCGAGGTCCAGCCCTGCCAGGATCCGGCACCGAGGTTGTAGGTGTGGTTCAGCACACCGTCCGTACCGGTGGCGAACAGCTCGATCGCGTTCGTCGAGACGTTGTAGACCGCCGACGGGCTACCCGAGAACCGGAACGACGGATCCAACGTCGACCAGCCACTCCACTGACCACCGTTGAACAGGTAATTGTGCGAGATCACCCCGTCCTTACCCGTCGCGAAGACCTCGGTGACCTTGTTCACCGGGTTGTACACCACCGTCGGCGCGCCCGAGAACCGGAACGACGAGTCCAACGTCGACCAGTCCGACCACGCACCACCGTCGACGCTGTAACTGTGCGAGAGCACACCGTCCGCGCCGACCGCGAAGACCTCGGCCGTCTTGGTGTCCGGGTTGTAGACGACGGGGGCGGCTGCCGAGGAGGGGGCCGTCGTCGGTGCCGGGGCCGGGGTGGGGGCCGTGTCGGGATACGGGTTGGCGTGGTCGGTGGCCAGGCCGGTACCCGGGCTGCAGGTCCACGCGCCGGCGCCCTGGTCGGCGAGGATCTTCTCGGCTATCAGGATCTGCTGCTGCTTGGTCGCGAGGTCGGGGCGGGCGGCGTAGGCGGTGCCTCCGTAGTACTTCCAGTTGCTCAGGCTGATCTGCAGGCCGCCGTAGTAGCCGTTGGGGGTGTGGATCGACCAGTTGCCGGTGCTCTCGCACTGGGCGACCTTGTCCCAGGTCGTCACCGAGGCGGCGGTCGCCTGGCCGGCGCCGAGCGCGGCCGCTGCCACGGCCAGGCCGAGTGCGCCGACGGTGGTGGCCATGCGGGTGCGGGCGGGGAAAGGGGTGCGGGTCATCTGAGAATGTCCTCGGAAAGCTCGTCGCAGCGGTCTTGTGCCGCGGGCAGGGGGTGGTCGTCCGCGGCCACGGGTCCGGGTGGACCCGGTGGCCGCGGACGGATCGGCGTGGGGTCAGTGGGTGTCGAACTTCCAGGTGCCCAGGGTGTGCCAGCTGCTGAACGGGCTGCCGGCGCTGGTGTACGAGTGCGAGATCACGCCGTCCTGGCCGATGCCGAAGACCTCGGCGGCGTTGGTGTTCGGCTCGTTGAGGGCCACCGGGGTGCCGGCGAACTTCCAGTTGCCGAGCGCTTCCCAGCCCGACCAGCTCCCGCCCATGTAGTACTTGTGGTTGACGATGCCGTCGGCGCCGGTGCCGAACAACTCGACGGCCTTGGTGGTGGAGTTGTAGACCGCGGAAGGGACGCCGGCGAACTTGTACCCGGTGTCGAGGGTGGACCAGGGGCTCCACTGGCCGCCGCTGGCGCTGTAGGCGTGCGACATGACGCCGTCGGCGGCGCCGACCGCGAACACCTCCGCCGTCTTGTTCGCCGGGTTGTAGACGACGGCCGGGGCGCCGGTGAAGCGGTAGCTCGGGTCCAGCGTGAAGAAGTCGCTCCACTGGCCGCCGTTGGTGCTGTACGAATGGGACAGCACGCCGTCGGTGCCGATCGCGAAGACCTCGGTGGTGTTGAGGTCGGGTTCGTAGAGGGCCGTGGGGGAACCGATGAAGGTCCAGTTGCCCATGGTGTTCCAGGCCGACCAGGCGCCGTTCGCGTAGTACTTGTGGTTGAGCTTGCCGTCGGTGCCGATCGCGAACAGCTCCACCGCGTTCACCGACGGGTTGTAGACGGCGGACGGCGAGCCCGTGAAGTGGTAGCCGGGGTCCATGGTGGTCCAGGAGCTCCACTGTCCGCCGTTGGTGCTGTAGGCGTGGGAAAGCACACCGTCGGTGCCGACCGCGAAGACCTCGGTGGTCTTGTTCGTCGGGTTGTAGACGGCCGTCGGCTTCCCGGTGAAGCGGAACGAGGGGTCGATCGGGTACCAGTCGCTCCACTGTCCGCCGTTGGTGCTGTAGGCGTGGGAAAGCACGCCGTCGGTGCCGATCGCGAAGACCTCGGCGGTGCCGTTGTCCTGGTTGTACACGGCGGCCGGCGCGACGTCGGTAACCTGCGGGGCGACCGGGTCCGGGACGGGCGGGGGCGGGGTGGCGGCGGCGACCGGGCTTGCGTAGCCGCGGATGCTGACGCTGTAGCCGGCGCTCTGCCATACGACCGTGCCGACGCGGCCCGAAGCGGTGTTGGTGGTGACCTTGCCCGGGTAGCCGCCCTGATTGCCGCCGGTCCAGCGAATGGTGCCGTCGGCGTTGACCGCGGTGACGATCGCGACGTGGTCGAAGTCCGTGCCGCTGAAGGACGTCGGATGGAAGAAGACGGCGTCGCCCACGTGTGGGGTACCGGAAAGCCCGCCCTGGTTCTTGTCCGCGTAGGTCTTGAAGCTGTTGGCGAGGTCGTTCAGGCTGCCGAGGTTCTTGACTCCGTTCTGCGCCCAGACCCAGCCGGCGAAGTCCGCGCACCATGCGTGTGTCCTCTTGCCGCCGTAACAGCTGGAGCTCTGGTTCGTGGCGGTGGCGTAGTAGCCGGCGCCTCCGTTTGCGCAGGCGTCGCTGCCGAGCTGGCCCAGTGCGGTCGCGGCGATCGAGTCGCCGAGCGTGGCCGCGTGGGCGCTGGGGACGGCCAGCAGGCCGAGGCCGGAGGCGGCCAGTGCGACGGCGGTCGCGGAGGAGGCGAGGCGGGTACGGATGCGGGACATGGGTGCTCCAACGTGTGGCGGGAAGGATGGGTGCACGCTGCGGGCACGCGCCGGACCGGGGCGTGGTGCGGCCGGGGGCAGCGGAGAATTCGGATGCAGCAGGGCGAGCGGTGGTCCCGGCTGGAGGCTGGTGCGGCGCGGAGCCTTGCGGCCCGGCGGGTTGGTACGGCGCGTGGCGGGCCTTACGGCTCGGCGGGCGCGGGCGTCCGCTGCGCGGAGAGAGGCGGGGCGGCGCTTGCCGCAGTCATCCCGCGGCTCGGTCCATGGGCGCCGGCGGTTCCGGCGGCAGGTAGTGCCGGCGGAGCAGGGGCGAGGTCCGCTGGCAGCGGGAGATCAGGCTGTGGGCGCGTCCGACGGCGTCGGGCTCGTCGGCCGGGTCCCGGCTGAGCAGGTAAAGGAGGAAGTCCATGCGGTCGGGGGCGGGCTGCGCACTGGCGTGCTGGAGTCCGTCGGCGGGGTCGGCGTGCGCCCACAGGGCGTCCACAGCCTCGGCCGCCTCGCTCGCGTCCGCCGCTGCGGGGGCATGACGGCGCTTCAGGCTGGCGTAGACGATGTCCATCGCGTGCTCAGCTGCCCCAGCCGAGGCTGTTGGAGGAGGGGGTGCTGCCCCAACCGAGGCTGTTGGAGGAGGGGGTGCTGCCCCAACCGAGGCTGTCGGAGGAGGCGAGGACCGTCCCGGTGGCAGGGGCGGTGTCGGCCGAGGAGGCGGCGGCGAACAGGACGGCGGTCAGGGAGACGGCGGCAGCCGCGGTGGCCTGGGCGATACGGGTGCGGATCATGGTGGAGTCCTTCGTCTGCTGGTCGGAGAGGCGTGCTGAGCCGGCCCGGGCGTCCCGCGGTTGACGCTTCGTTCGGCTGCCGTTCGGTGCTGTTTCCCTGGCGGCGATCAATAGTTTCGCCACCCGGCTGGAGGGCCGGAAGGGCTTCCGGATGTCGCCAACCGGCCTGACGGGATCCGGACAACCAGTCGTGTACATGCCAATCTGCCTCCTTCACGCATGCCGCGCATCACTGCCGACACTCCGGGTTGGATCTTGAACCGGACGTCGAATAGCTGTTTGGATGCCAGCGGCCGCTCGACCGCGGCCTGTGATTCGGGGGGATGACATGCTTGAAGTAATGGGCCTGACGGCCGGGAGTGCCGCGGTATACCAGGCGATGCTCGACCATCCCGCGTACGGCGTGGACGAGATCGCCTCCCACTGCGGCCTGAGTCCGGCGCACGTGCATGACCACTTGGACGAGTTGGGCCGGCTCACTCTCGTCCGGGCCTCAGCCGAGCGCCCCGGGGAGATGCGCGCGGTCAGCCCCGACATCGGCCTGGCCGACATGCTCACCGCGCAGGAGGCCGAACTCGCCTCCCGGCAAGCACAGTTGGCGGCATCACGAGCCGCCGTCACACGCATGATCGCCGACCGCGCCGAACACCGTGCAACCCACGGCGAGCGCCTGCTCGGCATGGACGCCATCCACGCCCGGCTCGAACGGATGGGCCACAGCGCCACCAGCGAGGTCCTCGCCAGCCAGCCCGGCGAGCAGCGCCCCGAGGACCTCGCCGCCAGCCGGCCCGCCGACGCCGAAGCGTTCGCCCGCGGCATCACGATGCGAACCCTCTACCAGGACTCGGCCCGCAACCAGCCCCACGTGGCCACCTACGCCCACTGGCTGCTCAGCCACGGCGGCGAGGTCCGAACCGCACCCTCGGTCCCGCCCCGAATGGTGCTGGTCGACCGCGCCCAGGCCCTGGTCCCGATCGACCCCGCGGACAATCGCAAAGGCGCCCTCTACGTGACGGAAGCCGGCATCCTGGCCGCACTCCTCGACCTCTTCGAACAGGCCTGGAACACGGCCATCCCGCTGGGCGCCACCCAGCCCGAGGACCCCAGCACCGGCCTCACCGCCACCGAACGTGAACTACTGCGCCTGCTCGGCACCGGACTGACCGATGACGCCGTCGGCCAGCGCCTCGGCGTCTCCTCACGAACCGTCGGCCGCCACATGTCCTCGATCATGGAACGCCTCAGCGCGAGCAGCCGATTCGAGGCCGGGATCAAAGCCGCCCACCGCGGCTGGCTCTGAACCGCCCCACGAAACATCCCTCCGCTCGGCTCCACCGGCCCGCGCCCCGGGAGGCGCCTGGTCCGTGGCCGCGACCGTCTTGGCCTCGCACGGCTCGCAGAGCGTCGGGTGCCAAGCACTGGATGCACCTCCTCACCGAGATCAAGAACCGCGGCGTCAACGACGTCCTCATGCTCGTCTGCGACGGCCTCAGGGGCCTGCCCGACGCGGTCGAGACCGTCTGGCCCCGCACCACCGTCCAGACCTGCGTGGTCCACCTGCTGCGGAACTCGTTCCGCTATGCCGCACGCCAGGACTGGGACAAGATCGCAAAGCTCCTCAAGCCCGTCTACGCCGACGCCTGGGGCAAGAAATACCCGGCGATCGTGAGGCTGTGGGAGAACGCGTGGGAGGAGTTCACCCCGTTCCTCCGCTTCGACACCGAGATCCGCCGCATCGTCTGCACCACCAACGCGATCGAGTCCGTGAACGCGAGGATCCGACGGGCGGTCAAGGCCCGTGGGAACTTCCCGAACGAGACCGCGGCCTTGAAGTGCGTCTACATGGCGATCATGTCGCTTGACCCCACCGGCCGAGGTCAGGCCCGCTGGACCATGCGCTGGAAGGACCGCGCTGAACGCCTTCGACATCACCTTCGACGGCCGACTCTCCGCAGCCCGCCAGTGACCCCAACCACCCTGGACACACCGTTCGATTGACAGACCCGGACGATTTGGGTGAAGGCCACGACACCCGAGTGGCAGGGTGGAAAACAGCCCATGGGGCCGGACCACCAGCCGATCTGAGTGGTACGAACTACCCAATGGGCGACATCGTCATCTACCAGGACCACTGGTTCGGCCACCAGACGCCCGGTGAGCCCGGATGTCAGCCGCCACACGTGCATGTCCGTCCCGGGCATGACCCAGAAACGGCCAGATCGATGGCGCAGAGGAGCATTACTACTATGACCTGGACTGACTTCGTCGTGAATGCCCGCGCCTTCGCGACGTACTACGACGAGGTCCCCAACCTGTCGGGGGTCCGGTTGAGGTCGGTGCGCCTCGACGGCTGGGACCCGACCGTCACCTTGCGGCTCGACCTCCCGTTCCCGGATCGCTGGGAGGGTCCGCCAGGGGACGCGGCCCAGTGCCAGATCCAGTTCTACATGGTGCAGGATTTCGTGATGGAGGGATGGCGGCCGCCGGTTACAGCAGAGGTCTCACTGCGTCCGCTGCCGGAACATCGGCTCGCGGTGCACGTAACCAGTACAGGAGTCGATGTGGCCTTCACGTCGAATGCGTCGCTCAAGGCGGGCAGGTTCAGCGTCTTCACGCAGGACGCGGACGGCGGCGACAGCGGCCCACACCACTTCAGTCGGCCGTTGGAGAGCAAGCTCTATCCGACGATCCCCCCGATGTACGTGAACACCTTCTACGAGCGTGTGTGAGATGACCGAAGACAACGACTGGCCGGAACTGCGGGCCCTCTACGGCACGGGCCCCCTGCCCGACCCGAGTACCTGCACCCTCTTCCACGTCCACATCGACGAACGGGACACCTCGGTCACCTTCGGCTTCGAGACGCAGCAGCTGCCGCAGCATCCGAAGCCGGAGTGGTCGGACAAGCCGTACAACACTCTGGCCTTCTGGATCGAGTTCACCGGTGTGGCCGACCTGCGGATGTCGGGCATCCGCGCGGAGGCAGAGCGCTCCGTCCGGATCGCGGGAGGCAATACGGCAGAGGGCCTACGGGTCGCCGTGGACAGCGACAACCGCTCGATCGCCTTCTCCGCCACCGCTTCACTCGTCTCGCACACCCGGGTCTATCAGCAAGGCGCGCTCTGACCGAAAGCCGAAAACCGAAATGCGAACGAGCGAGGACAATCTCATCGCGCTCATCCGGAGCAGCGGTTTCGAGGTGGACGCGGTCCAGGGCAACGAACCTGGCCCGTCGGTCGACATGGCCTGGCGCGCCATGGCCGGATTCGGTGTGGAGCCCGTCGCATCCCTTCCCTTGAAGGGAGACCTCGAGGGAGTGCACCAGCGTTGGCTCCAACGTGCACGTCAGACGGAGGTCTTCGGCGAGGACGGTACGTTCCTCCTCACAGCAGTCGTGACCGGAGCCTCCGAGGTCGGCTGGGTTCGTGTGCGCCTCACCGACACCGCTGACGTCTCTCGCCTCGTCGATGACCAAGGACGTATCGAATTCATCGCACGCTCCCAGTCCGGCCACCACCTCTGCGGTGTCACCGCAGAGGAATACGAATACTGGCTTGTCAGCCTGAATATCTGACGAAAGCCACCGGTGGACTCTGCAGCGAATCCGGGTGTGCTTGGCAGTGTTTGATCCTGGAACGAGAAGAGCCGACCCAGGGGAAGAAGAGTGAACATGAGGATGTCCCTCACGTTGCCTTCGGGGGAGCTTCCTCCCGATGTGGTGGAGGTCGAGCTCTCCGAGGACTACGAGTCGCTGGCCATGGACGCATGTCAGCTGCTTTCCGAGACCGATGCACGTTTCGTCGTCTCGGGGTTCGGTCAGGAGGAATGGCCGGTCAACATTTCGTACGACCTTTCATCGGCGATCGAGCAGCTGCCCGAGGCGATCGACAGTCTGCAGTCGGGCCGTTCCGCCGAGGTCGACCTCTACGGGCAGGGGGTCGAGCGACGCCTGATCTTCGTGCCGGCGGGGGACACCACGGAGATCCGATGCGTGTCGGGCACTGCATGGCGACCGGATCCGGACGTGGAAGTCCTGTCGCGTGCGGCAGCGCTGGAGCTTCTCACCGGCTTGGCCGGTGACTTCGGTGCCGCACTGCGACAGGCCGCTCCCGAACTCGCGATGCGGACGCCGTTCGCCAAGTGGTAGCCGGGGCGGACAGGTGGGACCGGATCGGGCCGCCGGTGTCGGCCGATCCGGGCCGCGGGCTAGCGGAGGGGGTGGGTGGGGAAGGAGGCGAGGGCCTTGGGAGGTTCTTCGGCTCCTCGGCTCAGGGTTCCCCAGGCGAAGCCGACGATGCCGGCCTGGAGGCGTGACTCCACGTCCAGTTTGGCGAGGATCTGCGCCACGTGGGCCTTGGCCGTGCGTTCGGTGATGGCCAGACGGAGCGCTATGGTCCGGTTCGACGCCCCTTTGGCCAGGAGCCGGAAGACGTCGAGCTCGCGTTCCGACAGCCGGGGCACGCGGGCCAGGACGGCGTCCCAGGCTCCGTCGTGAGGTGCGGCGCTCCGGTCGGTGGCGAGGTAGGAGCCCCAGGCGTGCGGGCTCCGGGTCTGTGCGATGTTCATGGTGGTGGCGGACTCCTGAGTTCTGGACCGGGGGGTGGGCCGTCGGTGGTGCCGACGGATCGACGCAGGCCGTGCGGGGCCTGGGCGTGGTCGTGTGACGCTCGTTCAGGGAGTGGGGGATGTGTGGCCGGCGGGCACGGCGCGTGAGTGGAGGCACGTGCGGGGCGCGCGGGTTCCGGCCCGGGGACGGGCGGGGATCCGGGCCCGGACGTGCACTGCGGGCGCAGGAAGCTCGTGTGCCGGGGGTGGGTCGCCCGGCAGCGCGTGCAGGGTCTCGTCCGTCGCAAGGCCGGAGGTGGACGGGCGGGGCGCCGCACGGTCCGCGGGGCCGGCCTGTTCGAGGGGATGCCGGCGGCCTCTGCGCGGAGGGGGTCGGCCCGTTACCGCCGTGCGGGCGGGGGCGGGTTCTGGGAGGCGGCGCGGGCGTTGGCCCGTTCCCGTCGTCCGAACGTGCCGGGGGGCGGTGCACCGCAGGGGGTGGTGCGCGGGCGGTCGGCGTGAGTGCGGTGTCGCCGCCCGAACGCTCTGGCAGAGCGGGGGAATCGAGTTCCGTTGGGTGTGGCGGTGAGGTGATGGCGGATATCGCCGGTGATTCCGGCACTCAACTCAGGTGCCCGGACTCCGGTCTTCCCTTGTTTTTTGCCAGTCATCCTGACGGCTATTATCAGCCGCCAGATTTCCAGCCACAGGGGGAGGTAATTCAAGCCGCTGTCGAGAAATGGCGATAAGGAAGCCGGGTGCGGCCGGGAACGTCGGGCCCGGGGGGTACCGAGGGCCTGTGCCGCCACGGCACCATCATACTGAAGGCCCGCCAGGGTACAGGGTGCATACCCCTCGCCCATGAAAACTCCCTCGGCTGTCTTGAAGGAATGGGTGGCCCGGACGCAAGCGGTCGGCGCGCTCGCGGTGACCAAAGTTGTTACTCGCTGGTCACCGCGCATGTCACGCTACTTGACGCATTCCTGTGCAGGCAATGAGTGATCCAATATCTGAGACACCATCCGGCTGAAATACGCCCTGCACCGGTCCGAATATCTCGCTTGTCTCGTTGAGAAATCAACCAGCAATGGATTCCGGGAGAGAGCGCACGCCGATGCGCCCGCCGGCGGGGTGCCGGCGGGCGCATCGGGGTGGGGGGTGGGTCGGGCTGGGGGGTGCAGGGGGTTACGGGACTCCGGCCAGGCGCAGTAGGGCCGCCGTGCCGGCAGCGGCGAGCACCACGGCCAGGAACGGCACCTTGCGCCAGGCGAGGATGCCGCCGACGAGGACGCCGGCAGGCCGGGCCACTCCGGCGAAGTCGGCGCCCTCGGTGAGGGCCGACGTGGCGGCGAGGGCGGCGAGCAGGACGACCGCCGAGACTTCCAGCAGTTTCTCGGCCCGCTGCGGGAAGGTGACCCTGGAGCGCAGCGCCGGGCCGGAGAGGCGGAGCAGGAAGGTGCCGCCCGCCAGGGCCAGCATCGCGGCCAGGGCCGGCACCACGGGTACGGGGTCGTTCATCGGACGGCCCCCTTCGATGACTCCGACGGCTCCGAGCAGTGGCTTGGGTCGGGTGTGTCCGCCGATTCGGGCCGGCGCTTTGAGATGAGGACGAACAGGGGCAGCGCGGCCAGTGCGGCCAGGACGGGGAGGCCGGCGGGGAGGAACGTGACCGCTGCCAGGGCCAGGGCGCAGCCCGTCAGGGCGGTTCGGCGCAGGGCGCGCTCCTTGAGGGCGGGGAGGACCAGTGCCACGATCACCGCGGGGAACATCGCGTCCAGGCCGAGGGCGCCGGTGTCCTCGACCACGCTGCCGAGCAGGGCCCCGAGTGCGGCGCCGATCGGCCAGCAGACCAGGATGCCGAGGCCGCAGGCCCAGTAGGCGGCGCGCTTGCGCGGGAGGCCGTCCTGGGCGAGGGCGAAGACGACCGTTTCGTCGTTCATCAGGTGGGTGCCGAGCAGGCGGCGCCAGCCCCGGCCCAGTACGTCCGGGACCGCCAGGCCGAACGGCAGGTGGCGGGCGTTGACCAGGAGGGCGGCCAGGAGGGCGGCGATCGGGCTGCCGCCGGCCGCGATGATCCCGACGAACAGGAACTCCGACGAGGCGGCGAGGACGAGCGCGCCCATCAGCACGGGGAACCACCAGGCGAAGCCGGCGGTGACCGAGGCGGCGCCGTACGAGACGCCGATGACGCCGACGGCCAGGCAGACGAGGGCGATGTCGCGTAAGGGCCCGCGATCCAGTGTTCTCCATATCGAACGCATGGCGTTTATGATGAACAGGTCAAGCTTGTTCGTCAAGATGAACAATCGACCGCTGGAGCGAACGCCATGTCCGATGCCGACCCCGCCCTCAAGCCCCCGCTCGAAGTGATCGCCGCCTCCCTGCGGGCGGAGCGCGTGCGGGCGGGGCTCTCCCTCACCGAGGTGGCCCGCCGGGCCGGAATCGCCAAGTCCACGCTCTCGCAGTTGGAATCCGGCGGGGGAAATCCCAGCCTGGAGACGCTGTGGGCCCTGTGCGTGGCGCTCGGCATCCCGTTCTCCGGGCTGCTCGCCGTCCCGCGGCCGCAGGTCCAGGTGATCCGCGCGGGCCAGGGTCCGGCGGTGCATTCCGCGCAGAGCGCCTACGGTGCGACCCTTCTCTCCGCCTGCCCGCCGGGTGCCCGGCGCGACGTGTACAGCATCACGGCCGAACCCGGGCCCCAGCGGTCCTCCGCCGCGCACCTGCCGGGCGTGATGGAGCACGTGATCATCAGCTCCGGGCGGGCCATGGTGGGCACCGCCGACGAACCGGTGGAACTGCACCCCGGCGACTACATCTGCTACCCGGCCGACGTGCCGCACCTCTTCCAGGCGCTGGAGCCCGGGACCCGGGCCGTGCTCGTCTCCGAGCACCACTGAACACCGGGCCGGACCCGCAGGGGTCCGACCCGGCATGAGTCCGCGGCGGGGAGTTCAGTGGCCCATGCCCAGGCCGCCGTCGACCGGCAGGACGGCACCGGTGACGTACGCGGCGCCCTCGGAGGCCAGGAAGTGCACGGCCGCGGCCACCTCGTCCGCCTGGGCCGCGCGGGCCAGCGGCACCCGGTCCAGCATGGCGGTCCGCTGCTTCTCGCTGAGGGCCCGGGTCATGTCCGTCTCGACGAAGCCCGGCGCCACCACGTTGCAGGTGACGCCGCGCGAGCCGAGCTCGCGCGCCACGGACCGGGCGAAGCCGACCAGGCCGGCCTTGGACGCCGCGTAGTTGGCCTGCCCGGCCGCGCCGAGCAGGCCGACGACGGAGGAGACCAGCACGATCCGGCCCTTGCGGGACAGCAGCATCTCCCCCGCGGCCTGACGCACCACCCGGAAGACGCCGGTCAGGTTGGTGTCGAGGACTGCGGTGAAGTCCTCCTCGGACATCCGCATCAGCAGCAGGTCGCGTGTGATGCCGGCGTTCGCCACCAGCACCTCGACCGGCCCGTGGGCCGCCTCGACCTCCTCGAACGCCCGCTCCACGGCGCCCGCGTCCGTGACGTCGCACCTGACCGCGAGGCAGCCCAGTTCCTTCAGCTCCGCGGGCGGCTCACCCGTGCGGTACGTCACCGCGACCCGGTCGCCCGCCTCGGCGAACGTGCGCGCCACCGCGAGGCCGATGCCCCTGTTCCCGCCGGTGACCAGGACCGAACGGCTCATGCCTTCCCCACTCCCCTTCTCCTGCGTACTTCTGTGCCGTTTCGCGGGCCGCGACCGCGGCCCCGCGGTCATGCGATCTTGTGGACCCAGCCGAAGGGGTCCGGGCGAAGGCCGGTCTGGATGCCCGTCAGTTCGGTGTGCAGACGGGTGGTGACCGGGCCGGGCGTTCCGCCGCCCACCGTCCAGTCTCCGTCCGTGCTGCGTACGAAGCCGACGGGGGTGACCATGGAGGACGTTCCGCAGGAGAACACCTCGGTCAGCGCCCCGGACTCGGCGTCGGCCCGCCACTGCTCCACGCTGATCCGGCCTTCCTCGGCCTCGTAGCCGAGCTCGGCCGCCAGGGCCAGCACCGAGTCCCGGGTGACGCCCGCGAGCAGGGTCCCCGACAGTTCGGGGGTGACCAGCCGCTTGCCGTACACGAAGAACAGGTTGCTGGTGCCCATCTCGTCGACCCAGCGGCGCTCGGCCGAGTCGAGCCACACCACCTGGTCGCAGCCCTGTTCCCGGGCCTGTGCCTGGGCGACGAGCGTGCCCGCGTAGTTGCCGCCGCACTTGGCCTCGCCGGTCCCGCCGGGCGCGGCGCGCGTGTAGTCCTGGGACAGCCAGACGGTCAGCGGCTTGGCTCCGGCCGTGAAGTACGAGGCCGCCGGCGAGGCGATCACCATGAACCGGTAGGCGGCGGAGGGCCCGTAGAAGCCGATGGTGTGCTGGGTCGCGATCATGAAGGGGCGCAGGTAGAGGCTGTGCCCCTGCTGCTCGGGGACCCAGTCGCGGTCGGCGGTCACCAGCAGTTCCAGCGCCTCCACGAAGGTTTCCTCCGGCAGGGCGGGCATCGCCATGCGGGCACAGGAGCGGTTGAACCGCGCCGCGTTGGCGTAGGGGCGGAAGGTGGCCACGGTGCCGTCCGGGCGCCGGTAGGCCTTCATGCCCTCGAAGACCTCCTGGCCGTAGTGGAAGACCTGGGCCGAGGGGTCGAGCACGAGGGGGCCGTAGGGGTGCAGGCGGGCGTCGTGCCAGCCGTGCTCCCGGTCCCAGTCGATGCTGATCATGTGGTCGGTGAACACCTCGCCGAAAGCGGGTGCCTCGAGGAGCGCGGCCCGTTCGGCCGCGGGCAGCGGGGTGGCCGGCTCGGTGGTGAAGGTGATGGTCATGGCTTGCTCCGAGGCGTCGCAGGGGTACCCGTTGGGGTCTCAGGTCACAGCGGGGTGTTGGCGTGCTTGCGGTCGGGCTGGTCCGCGTGCTTGGTCCGCAGCATCCGGAAGGCGCTGATCAGCACCGACCGGGTTTCGGCGGGGTCGATCACGTCGTCGACCAGGCCTCGCTCGGCCGCGTAGTAGGGGTGCATCAGCTCCGCGCGGTAGTCCTTGACCATCTGCTCCCGCATCGCCTGCGGGTCGTCGGCCGCGGCGATCTCCCGGCGGAAGATGACGTTGGCGGCGCCCTCGGCGCCCATCACCGCGATCTCGTTCGTCGGCCAGGCGTAGGACAGGTCGGCGCCGATGGAACGGGAGTCCATCACGATGTACGCGCCGCCGTACGCCTTGCGCAGGACCAGGGAGATGCGCGGGACGGTGGCCTCGCAGTACGCGTACAGCAGCTTCGCGCCGTGGCGGATGACGCCGCCGTGCTCCTGGTCCACGCCGGGCAGGAAGCCGGGGACGTCCACGAGGGAGAGGAGCGGGATGTTGAAGGCGTCGCACATCCGCACGAAGCGGGCGGCCTTTTCGCTGGCGCGGATGTCGAGGACGCCCGCGAGCGCCACCGGCTGGTTGGCGACGATGCCCACGGTCTCGCCGCCGAGCCTGGCCAGCCCGCACAGGATGTTGGGGGCCCAGCGCTCGTGGACCTCCAGGAAGTCGCCGTGGTCGACGATCTCCTCGATGACCTTGCGCATGTCGTAGGGGAGCTTGCCCTCGGCCGGCACCAGGCCCAGCAGGGCGTCGCAGTAGCGGTCGTCCGGGTCGGTGGAGGCGGGGGCGGGCGGGGCCTGGCGGTTGTTGGACGGCAGCAGGGAGAGCAGGTAGCGCACCTCGCCGAGGCAGGTCCACTCGTCCTCGTAGGCGAAGTGGCACACCCCGGACTGCTCCGCGTGCACGTCGGCGCCGCCGAGGCGTTCCTGGGTGACGTCCTCGCCGGTCACGGCCCGGACCACGTCGGGGCCGGTGATGAACATCTGCGAGGTGCCGCGCACCATGAACACGAAGTCGGTCAGGGCGGGAGAGTAGGCGGAGCCGCCGGCGCACGGTCCGAGGATCACCGAGATCTGCGGGATCACTCCGGAGGCCCGTACGTTGCGGCGGAAGATGCCTCCGTAGCCGGCGAGGGCGGAGACGCCTTCCTGGATGCGGGCGCCGGCCCCGTCGTTGAGCGAGACGAGCGGGGCACCGGCCGCGATGGCCATGTCCATGATTTTGTGGATCTTCTCGGCGTGCGCTTCGCCGAGGGCGCCGCCGAAGATGCGGAAGTCGTGGGCGTAGACGAACACGGTCCGGCCCTCGACGGTGCCCCAGCCGGTGACCACACCGTCGGTGTGGGGGCGTCGCTCCTCGATGCCGAATCCGACGGCCCGGTGCCGGCGCAGCTGCTCGACCTCGCGGAACGATCCGGGGTCCAGGAGCAGTTCGATGCGCTCGCGGGCGGTCAGCTTGCCCTTGGCGTGCTGGGCCTCGGTCGCCCGGTCGCTCGGGCCGCGGAGGGCCGCCTCCCGGGTGGCGTGCAGCTCGGCCACCCGCGCGCGGGTGTCGGTGCGCGGCTGCGGCGTCCGGCCGGGGGTTTCCTGCTGGAGGGTCATCTACTCTCGCTCTCCTTCCGGGGAGGCCGACGCGGCGGGTGCGGCGGCGGGGGTGGTGTCGGCTTCGGCGGCCTGCACGGCGACGGCGGTGACGAGCACCCCGTCCGAGACCTGCCAGCGGCCGGTGAGCCGGGTGGGCAGCCGCGTGCCGCCGGGGGGCCGGGCGCCGGCCCGTACGGCGGCGGGTACGTCGGCGTGGAAGGTCCCCGCCGACGGGTCGAAGCGGACACGGGCCTGGAGGAAGCCCAGGAAGAGCCCGGTGGCGGGGAACCAGGCCTTGTAGACGCTCTCCTTCGCGCTGAACAGCAGCCGGTCCCAGCGCACTTCGGGGCGGCGGGCGAGCAGCTCCGCCACGAGCGCGCGTTCTTCCGGGCCGGCGACGAACTCCAGGACGTCGGCGTCCAGCGGCAGGTGCGGTTCGGCGTCGATGCCGAGCGCGAGGATCTCGCCGCGCCGGGCCACCGCGGCGGCGGTGTAGCCGCGGCAGTGCGTGATGCTGCCGACCACCGAAGGGGGCCAGCCGGGCGCGCCGCGCTCCCCCGCCGGTATCGGGGCGGCGGGCGTGCCGAGCCGTTGCAGTGCGCGGTGCGCGCAGTACCGGCCGTTGGTGAACTCCCTGCGCCGTCCGGGGGCGGAGCTGCGCAGGGAGACGGCCTCGGCCGGGTGGGGCACGAACTCCGGGTGGTCCTGGAAGGACTCCCAGGCGGCCACCGGCGGGGGCAGCAGGTCTGCGATCAGCATCGCGCCCCCGCCGGTACGGCGGCGGCCGGTACCTCGGCGGGTCGGCAGCGCTGGCGGTGTGCGCCCAGTCCCTCGACCTCCGCCTCGACCAGGTCCCCGGCGCGCAGGTACGGCCGGTCCGGCCGGCCGAGGGCGACGCCGCCGGGCGTGCCGGTCAGGACCACGTCGCCGGGGTGCAGCACCATGAAGCGGCTCAGGTACCAGATGAGGTGGGCCACGTCGAAGACCATGTCCGCGGTGGAGCCGTCCTGCATGAGGCGGCCGTTGACCTTGCAGGTCAGCCGTAGCGCCTGGGGGTTCCCGGCCTCGTCGGGGGTCACCAGGTACGGCCCCAGCGGGCCGAAGGTCTCGAAGGACTTGCCCTTCACCCACTGACCGCCGCGCTCCAGCAGCCAGCTGCGCTCGGAGAGGTCGTTGGCGGTGGCGAAGCCGGCGATGTGGGCGGCGGCCGCCGCGGGCTCCGGCAGGTAGCGGGCGGCCCGCCCGATCACCACCGCGAGTTCGACCTCCCAGTCGGTCTTCTCGCCGCCCGGGGGCAGCAGCAGGTCGTCGTGGGGGCCGACCACGGCGGACGGCGCCTTGTTGGCGACGATCGGCTCGTCGGGCAGGGGCAGTCCGGCCTCGGCGGCGTGCGCCCGGTAGTTGAGCCCGATGGACAGCAGGTGCCCTCCGGGCCGGACGGGCGGCCCGATGCGCTCGGCGGCCGGATCGACCTCGGGCAGCCCCGCGCCCTCCTGCTCCAGCCGCGCCGCCAGGCCGCGCAGCACGTCCGGGTCCAGGTGGGCGCCCGTCCAGTCCGGCACCCACGAGGACAGGTCCCGGACGGCGCCGCCCGGGCCGACGGCGCAGGGCCGCTCCTGCCCCGGCGGGCCGATCCGCAGCAGCCGCATGTCAGCGGGCCGCCGGGCTCTGCTCGAGGTACTTCTCGAAGAAGGCGGTCTCCTCGTCGGTCAGCCGCCGGGGGCGTCCGGCCCGGTAGTCGAACGGCGCCATCACCGTCGAGGCGGTGGCGTAGACGGTGTCCCCGTCGCGGACCACGTAGTCGATGGCGACGGTGGCCGACTGCAGGTCCGACACCCACATCTCGATCTCCACCGGGGCGTGCCGGTGGACCAGCTGCCTGCGGTAGCGGATGGAGTGCTCCACCACCACCGAGCCGTCCCGGAAGAAGGCGTCGCCGTCGGTGGGTGCCATCCGGAAGACGAAGTCGACCCGGGCCTCCTCCAGGTAGCGCAGGTAGGAGACGTTGTTGACGATGCCGTAGACGTCCATGTCCGACCAGCGGATCGGGCAGGGGTAGGTGTGGCGTGCCATCAGGACGGGTCTCCTTCCGCGGCGGAGCGGGCGGGGGACGGGGCGGCGGCCGGGCCGTGTGCGCCGGTGCGGGCCTGGAAGGCCGTCACGTAGTCGTCGGCGGCGATCGGCGCCCGCAGCAGCTGCGGGGTCAGGCCGAACCCGTCGGTGAGGACCTGCACGTACGGCAGGAGGTCCGCGCACAGCGCGTCCTGCTGCTCGGCGAGCTCTTCGGCCTGGGCGGCGGTGAGGACCCCGCGCGCCAGGTACCAGCCCGCGTCCCGGCCGATCTCGGTCAGCCCGTACAGGGCGGTCAGCAGGCCGAGTGCGGCGCGGGACTCCTCGGTCTGCGCGGCGGCGGCAGCCTCGGCCATGCACTCCAGCGCGGTGCGCACGCCGCGCGCCCGGGCCATCTCCAGGCCGGTGTTGATGGTGGCGTTCCACGCCTCGAAGTAGCTGCGGTCCGCGGAGTCGTCGGCCATGGCGGTGCGGGCCCGGCGCAGCAGTTCCTGCTCCCGGTGGCGGACCGCGGCGACGAGGAACTGCGCGTCGCGCAGGTCGCGGCCCCGGGGGTCGGGTGCGTCGGTGGGTACGTCGTCCGCGTCGCCGGCGGCGATGATCTGCCCGGCGGTGGTGGCCAGCAGCACCTGGTTGTCGCCCTCGGCGGTGACCAGGCCCTGGAGCAGGGAGCCGTAGTCCGCGATCCGGTTGACGCTGAAGATGCCCTGGGCGCCGCAGCGTTCCCGGCAGACGGCGATGACGTCGGTCATCTCCCAGGTGGACAGCGCCTTGGTGATGGACACCAGGTGGTTGAGCTCGGCCGGCACGGCGGTGTCGGGGGCCGCGGTGAACTCGCGCTTCGCGTGGTTCAGCAGCAGCGTCATCGCGTAGGTCCGGGCCAGCGCGGTGAACAGCGCCAGCTGGTGGCTGCGGTACTCGATGACGGGCAGGTCGTTGCGGCCGGGGGCGTTGGTGAGCCGCTGTACCGCGTAGCGCAGGGCGATGTAGACGCTTGCGCGGCCGGCGCCGGTCGCCGCGCTGGAGACGCACAGCCGTCCGGGCAGGATGCGGCTCATGGCCCGCAGGAAGCGCTTGCGCTGGTTGCCGGAGGCGGGGCGGAAGACGCCGTCCTCGCCGAAGGCGCCCATGTCGCCGTGGAGCAGGTTGCGGCGGGGGACGCGTACGTGGTCGAACCAGGTGAGGCCGTTGTCCAGGCCCTGGACCGGCTTCTCCGGGCAGGGGGCGGCGTGCACGCCTTCGCACAGCTTCGTCCCGTCGCTGATGCGGACCAGGAACGGGAACACGCCGTGGTCCTTGCCGTCCGCCTTCAGGCGGGCCATCACCACGGCCAGCTTGGGGACGTCCTGGAAGCCGCTGTAGGACATGTACTTCTGGGCGAGCGCGTCCGGGGTGTTCAGGACGAACGTCTCGGTGGCGGGGTCGTAGACGGCCTCGGTGCGCAGTGCGGCCACGTTGTTGCCGTAGCCGAGCTCGGTGGCCATGTACGGGCTGAAGGAGTCCAGCCGGTCCAGCTCGTCGACCAGGTCCTTCAGGTCCTCGCGGTCGCCGTGCTCCAGGGCCGTGCCGAAGGCCAGGTTGTAGTGGACCATCAGCAGCGAGAACGTGGAGACGTCCACCAGGGAGGGCCACTCGGCCAGGGCGAAGAGCCGCCACGGGTCCGCCAGGATCTCCCGGGGGCTCTCCAGGGCGGCGTGCACGGCACGCGAGCGCTCGTAGGCGAGCTTGCCGGCCCCGGTCATGTCCAGGCCCTCGCGCGGGTCGAAGACGGGGTCGAGCAGGAGGTCGTGGAGGTCCTTGTGGGTCTGCTCGTACCTGCCGTCGAAGAGCAGCCGGGTGAGGTCGGCGGAGGCCGACGAGGTCATGGGGAGGTCCTTTCCAGCGGTTCGGATCGTGCGGCCGGCCGACCGGCCGACCGGCCGTCGGCGGGGGCGGGGCGGGGCGGGGGCCGGGGCGGGGGTGCGCCGGCCCCCGTCCCCGCGCCGCCGGCCGGTCGGGCGGTGCCGTCGGCGTTGCCGGGGCCGTCAGGCGGACGCGATCAGCAGGGCGGCGTTCTGGCCGCCGAAGCCGAAGGAGTTGCTCAGGGCCACGTCCACCCGGCGGTGGCGGGCGGTGCCGTGGACGACGTCCACCTCCACCCTCGGGTCGGTGTCGGTGGTCCCCGCCGACGGCGGGATGACGCCGTGGTGCACCGTGAGCGCCGCGAACGCGGCCTCGATGGAACCTGCGGCGCCCAGCGGGTGCCCGGTGACCCCCTTGGTGGAGCTGACGAGGGCGTCCGTCCCGGCCACCCGGCGGATGACGCCCGCCTCGATCACGTCGCCCACGGGGGTGGAGGTGCCGTGGGCGTTGACGTAGCCGATGTCGCTCCCGGTCAGCCCGGCGTCGGCGAGGGCCGCCCGGACCGCGAGTTCGGCCCCCTTGCCCTCGGGGTGCGGGGAGGTGACGTGGTGCGCGTCCGCGGACGCGCCGTACCCGATCACCCGGGCCACGGGCTGCACGCCACGCGCCCGCGCGTGCTCCTCCGACTCCAGTACGACCACGCCGGCGCCCTCGCCGAGGACGAAGCCGTCGCGGCCCGCGTCGAAGGGGCGCGACGCGGTCTGCGGGTCGTCCAGGCGCCGGGACAGGGCCCGCATCCGGGCGAAGGAGGACACGTACAGCGGGGTGATGGGGGCTTCGGCGCCGCCCGCCACCACGATGTCGGCGAGTCCGGAGCGGATCAGCTCGCGGCCGAGGCCGATCGCGCTGGCGCCCGCGGCACAGGCCGTGCACGGGGCCATACAGGGGCCGTTGGCGCCGATGTCGATGGCGACCTGCCCGGCGGCCATGTTCAGCAGGCCCATGGGCAGGGTCAGCGGGGAGACCTCGGACGGGCCCTCCTGGATCAGCACCCGGTGCTGTTCCTCCAGCGTCGCGGTGCCGCCGGCCCCGGAACCGAGGATGACGGCCACGCGCGAGCTGTCCGCCCACTCGCCGGGCGTGAGCCCTGCCTGAGCCAGGGCCTCGCGGGCGGCGATGGCGGCGAACTGCGAGTAGCGGTCCCACTGCCAGGCGCCGCGCAGGCCCTGTGCGGCCGGGTCGAAGTCGGGCACCCGGCACGCCATCGTCACCGGCAGGCCGGCCAGGTCGGTGTGGTGCGCGGCCGTCGGCCGGCCGTCGACGACCCGGTCCCAGCTCTCCTTGACGCCGATGCCGGCGGGCGTGACGAGCCCGATCCCGGTGATGGCGGCGGCGAAACCGGTCATCAGACCGTGGCGCCCTTCTGCTCGACGAGGGCGACGATGTCGGCGACGACGGACACCTCGGACAGCTCCTCGTCGGTGATGGCGACGCCCAGGCGCTTCTTCAGGGCAGTGGCCAGCTCGATCTGGGAGAGCGAGTCGAGGTCGAGGTCGTCGAAGGTGGCGTCGGCGACGACCTTCTCGCGGTCGAGGTCGAAGCGGGAGACGAAGACCTCGACGACGGCGTCGTGAACGGAGCTCATGGTGTTTCCTCCTGGAAGGGGACGAAGATGCCCGGCCGGCGGCCCGGCCGGGAGTCGGTTGGGGCGAGGGGTCAGTCGACCGGCTCGGCGTGGATCTCGGGCCAGACCAGGACGGTCGAGCCCCACGAGAGTCCGGCGCCGAAGGCGGAGAGCAGCACCCGCTGGCCCGCCTTGAGTTCGCCGCGGGCGGCGTAGTCGTTGAGGAGGAGCGGCACGGACGCCGAGAGGGTGTTGCCCACCCGGTCGATGTTGACCGCGACCCGCTCGTCGGGGAGCTCCAGCTCCTCGGCCACCGCTGCCACGATGCGGATGTTGGCCTGGTGGCCGACGAACCAGTCGACGTCCCCGACGGACCAGTCGGCCCGCTTGAGGGCGGTGCGCGCGGACTGCGTCATCCGTTCGACGGCCTGGGTGTAGAGGGCCCGGCCCTCCATCCGCAGGTACCAGTCCTCGGTGGGTACGGTGGCGTGGCCGAGGCCGCCGTCGGCGGAGCGCTGGCGGGAGCCGCCGGCCGGGATGGCCAGCAGGTCCGCGAGGGCGCCGTCGCTGCCGAGGTCGAACGGGCCGAGCGCGCCGGGCTCGTCGGGTTCCCCGCGGCGCAGCACGACCGCGCCCGCCCCGTCGCCGAAGATCGGCGCGGTGGCCCGGTCGGCGGGGTTCACCAGGGTGGTGAACGCCTCGGACCCGATGAACAGCACGGTGTCGGCGGTGCCCGACTCGATCAGTCCGGCCGCGGTGGCGAGCCCGTAGAGGAACCCGCTGCACGCCGACGTCAGGTCGAACGCGGCGATCGTGCCGAGTCCGAGCCGGGAGGCGACCTCCGGTGCGACCGCCGGGCAGAGCCGCTCGGGCGAGGTGGTCGCCACGACGAGCGCGTCGACGCCGCTCAGCCCGGCCGAGCTCAGGGCGCGGGCGCCGGCCCGCACCGCGAGTTCGCCCGTCGACAGGCCCTCGGAGACGATCCGCCGTTGCCGGATGCCGGTCCTGGTGCGGATCCACTCGTCCGTCGTGTCGAGCGTCCGCGAAAGGTCGTCGTTCGTGACCGTCCTGGGCGGGAGGTACCCCCCGATCCCGGTGACCACTGCCGCCATTGACCCACCCCCTCGTAGAGGCCGCAATCCACGGCCTGTCCTGGCGTCAACAGACTTGCCGAGATGGCTGTGACCAGGCAATTGGCCCTTGGTACACGTGCTTTCGGGCGTGTACCAAGGGCCAATTGACCCTTCCGTCGGGCCGGTGCGAGCCTCCCGGCTATGAGCACGACAACCACGACAGCGTCTGATCTCGCCGGGCTCCTCCCCGCCGGACGGGTGGTCACCGATCCCGTGCGGCTGGCGTCGTTCGCACACGACGAGGCCGCCGGCGCCCCGTACGTCCTGCCCGTGGCGGCGGTGGAGCCGCGCAGCACCGCCGAGGTCGCCACCGTGGTCGCGTACTGCGCCGAGCGGGGCGTGCCGGTCGTCGCCCGCGGGGCCGGGACCGGGCTGTCCGGCGGGGCCAATGCAGTGGAGGGCTGCGTGGTGGTGTCGTTCGCGGCCATGGACCGGATCCTGCGGATCGACGCGGACGAGCGGCTGGCGGTCGTACAGCCGGGTGTCGTCAACGACGACCTGCGGGCCGCCTGCGCCGCCGAGGGGCTGTGGTATCCGCCGGACCCGGCGAGCGCGCCCTGGTCGACCATCGGCGGGAACGTCGCCACCAACGCGGGCGGGCTGTGCTGCGTGAAGTACGGCGTGACGCGCGACTACGTGCTCGGCCTGGAGGCGGTCACCGGCCGCGGCGAGGTCGTACGGGTCGGCCGTCGGACGGCGAAGAGCAGTGCGGGCTTCGAACTGGCCGGCCTGCTGGTCGGTTCGGAGGGCACGCTCGGCCTGGTCACCGAGGTCACCGTGCGCCTGCGCGGGGAGCGGGCGCCCGAGCAGACGGTGGTCGGCTCCTTCGAGGACCTGCCCGCCGCGGGGCGGGCCGTGGCCCGGGTGGTGGCGTCCGGAGTGGTCCCCAGTGCGCTGGAGCTGGTCGACCGGTACTGCCTGCGCGCCGTGGACGAGTGGAAGAACACCGGGCTGGGCGACACCGGCAACGTGCTGCTGCTGGCCCGCTGTGACGCGCCCGGGGAGGCCGGGGGGCAGGAGGCCGACACGGTGCTGGCCTGCTTCCGGGCCGCAGGCGCCACCTGGAGCGCCCGCTCGGAGGACCAGGCCGAGGCCGACGCCCTGTTCGCGGCACGGCGGCTGGTCTATCCGGCGCTGGAACGCCAGGGCATGGTGCTGAGCGAGGACATCTGCGTCCCGCGCACGCTCGTCCCCGAGATGCTCGCCCGGCTGGAGGCCACGGGCCGCGAGCAGGGCGTACGGATCGCGAGCCTGGCGCACGCGGGCGACGGCAACCTGCACCCGATGATCGTGGTGCCGCGCGGCGACGACCGTGAGCTGGCGCGGGGGCGGGAGGTCTTCGAGCAGATCGTCGAGGAGGCGGTCGCGCTCGGCGGCACGGTCACCGGGGAGCACGGGGTGGGGCTGCTGAAGATGCGCGGGCTGGTGTCGGAGCTCGGGCCGGCCGTGCTCGACCTGCACCGGGGCATCAAGCGGGTCTGGGACCCGGCGGGGATCCTCAACCCGGGGAAGGTGTTCACCGCTTCGGCGTGACCGGTCGGGTCCGGACCGACCCTCTTGCTCAACCTATCGAAATTCGATAGGTTTCCATCGCGATTCGATGGGAGAGTGGGTCATGGGCAAGTTGGCAGTGGGTGCGTTGCGCGCCGTGCTCGGGGTGGTGCTCGTCGGCACCGTGTTCGTACAGGTCATGATGGTGTGGGCGTTGTTCACCGACCCGGAGGACGGGTCGCTCCCGCTGACCCCGCTGCGCGTGATCGTGTTCCTGGGCATGGGATCGGCCCAGGTCGCCCTGGTCTGCGTGGGGCGGCTGGTGGCGATGGTGCGGCGGGGAACCGTGTTCTCCCACGCCGCCTTCCGGTACGTCAACGGCGTGATCGGGGCGATCGTGGCGGCCGCCCTCCTGTGGTTCGCGGTCACGGCCGTCAATGCGCCGGGCCAGCGCGACGACCCGGGCGTCACCGTCATCATGGGCGGGATCGGGCTGGCCATCCTGGGGGTCGCGCTGATCGTGCTCGTGCTGCGGATGCTGCTCGCCCAGGCCGTCGCGCGCGACGCCGAAGCGACGCAGATGCAGGCCGAGTTGGACGAGGTGATCTGATGCCGATCGCCGTCGACATCGACGTGATGCTGGCCAGGCGGAAGATGTCCGTGGGCGAGCTCGCGGACCGCGTGGGGATCACGCCCGCCAACCTGGCGGTGCTCAAGAACGGCCGCGCCAAGGCGGTGCGCTTCGCGACGCTCGCCGCGCTCTGCGAGGTGCTCGAGTGCCAGCCGGGGGACCTGTTGCGCTGGGAGGCCGAGGAGGCCGAGCACGCCGAAGACGCCGCGGACGCCGCGGGCGTGTGACCTGACCCGTCAGCCGGTGGGCCCGTCGGCGTCCTGCTGCCCCTGCGCCCGTTTGGCGACGACCACGGCTGCCGCGACCGCGCTCGCGGTGAAGGCCAGGGCGAGCATCCACCGCTGGTCGAAGGTGTGGCCGGTGGCGTGGTCGAGGGAGTAGCGGCCCGCGCCGGCGAGGCCGATCGTGGCCGCGGTGAACCCGAGGAACGCCGGGTACTCGAACCCGCCGGCCTGGGCGAAGAACCCGGCCGGAGCGTGGACGGACACCGCGCCCGCCATGGCACCCGCCGCCGCGGCGCCCGCGGCCGGGGTGGCCAGACCCAGGACGAGCAACGCCCCGCCACCGGTCTCGCCCAGCCCGGCGGCCAGGGCGCTGCGCCGGCCCGGGGTGAAGCCCATCCGCTCCATCGCCGCCGCCGTCCCTTGGAGGCCGCCGCCCCCGAACCAGCCGAACAGCTTCTGCGTACCGTGCGCCATGAGCACGGCCCCGGTTCCGGCGCGCAGGGCCAGCAGGGCGAGGTCGCGTCGGTTGATGCAGCTCATCGGAGTCTCCCTGGAACGAGGGGCGGGTGCGGAACATCTGTATCCCCTCCGGGCGGTGACGCCCCGCGACCCGGGTTATGTCCGCCGAACGGGCGAGCGCCGTGGCCTGAAATCACCGAGGCCCGGGTGATTGCATGGCAATCACCCGGGCAGGTGGGCAGCGCAGCCGAAATCCGTCGGCAACGCCGGTTTTAGGGGAAGCCGGGTGGGCGAATCGGAACGTCAACGGGAATTCCGCAGTTCCCGACCGAATGCCCCATCTTCGGGATTATGGGTTATTCGGTCTACTCGTCCTTCAGGTAACCGCCCGGTTGACGCCCAGGACGACAGCGCCGGCGGACTCGCGCTCCACCACGACGTCGCCGCCCGCCATCACGGCCGGCGTGGTGCCCGCGACAGCCGCGGCGGACTCGGCCGTCTCGAAGAACTTGGTCATCAGGGAGCGGTCTTCGAGGAGGTCGAGGAAACGGGACTTCTGGGTGGTCGAGAGGGCCGAGAATCCCTGAGCGGTTTCCTTGGCCTGCTCGTCGCCCTGCGCCGACTTCATGGCGAGGTAGGCCTGGTACTCGGCGATCCGGGAAGTCTGTGAGACCAGGGAGTCGTCGGCCTGGGCCGATCCCGGGCGGCATTGCAATTGCGATTCCGGCAAGAGCGACGTCGGCGGTGGTGCTGAGACCTCTTCTGAATGCAGAGCGCATGCCGATTTTCTCTCCCCTTGGCTTTCCATGACTCGCTCGTGCATTACACGCCCGCCTCTTCGAGCCCCGCGGGCCGAAGGAATTGCGCCGCAGTCACGCACGTCGGGGGCGATTGCCGGAATCGTCCGTGCGTGATCCCACCAGGGCGTGGATCAGGCGCTTCATGCGGTCCTGGGGGTACGGGGCGCCCGGGCGGGTCGTCATCAGCAGGTGGTGCAGGGTGGCGACCAGGGCCAGGGCCACCGGCTCGGGGTCGAGGCCTTCCCCGATGCGGCCCAGGCGCTGTTCGGCGCCGAGGTACGTCTCGGTCGAGGCCTGGATCGCGTCGAAGCCGGGCGCTCCCGCGGCCCAGGCCTCGCGCACCCGCAGGGCTGCCGCGGGGCGGGTCACGGCCAGGCCGACGACCCCGGGATCCAGGCTGAGCACCGCCGAGGTCAGGTCCAGCAGGTTGCCGGTGACGGTGCCGGTGCCGGCCTTCGCGGGGAGGGCGGCGGCCCGGTCGGCGGTGCGGGTGAAGCGGTCCAGCACCAGTTCGGCGACGAACTCGTCCAGCCCGGCGAAGTGCGTGTGCAGCACCCCCTTGGCGCATCCGGCCTCCGCTGTGACCGAACGGCTGGTCAGGGCAGCGGCCCCTTCGCGGGCCAGGACCCGCTCGGCCGCGTCGAAGAGCCGCTCGCGCAGATCGGGGATGGCCACTCCGCGTGGTGACACCAAGTCCTCCTGGGGGGAAGGGGATTGCCGGTTTGGGCATGCGCCCATAGTGTGGCACCCGTCCTGTTTGGGCGGGCGCCCATTCTATGTGCCGTCCGTCCTTCCGTACGTGCGTCCACGGAGGTTTTCGCCATGCACCCCATCGCCAACACCGCGCAGTCACAGGCCTGGAACGGCTACGAGGGCGCCCACTGGGCGGCGCACCAGGACCGCTGGGACGCCGTCAACGCCGGCTTCGACCAGCCCCTGCTGGACGCGGCGGGAATCGAGCCGGGCGAGCGTGTCCTCGACGTCGGCTGCGGTGCGGGGGCGACGACCCGGCTGGCCGCTCGCGCCGCCGGGCCGCAGGGGAGCGCCCTGGGCCTGGACCTCTCCGGGCCCATGCTCGAGCGCGCCCGGGCGAGCGCCGCACGCGAGGGCATCGGCAACGTCCGCTTCGAGCAGGGCGACGCGCAGGTCCACCCGCTCCCCCGCGGCTCCTTCGACCTCGCCATCAGCCGCTTCGGCGTCATGTTCTTCACCGACCCCGCCGCCGCGTTCGCCAACATCGCCGCCGCGCTGCGCCCGGGCGGCCGCGTCGCGCTGCTGGCTGCCGCCGAACCCGAGGGCAACGAGTGGCTGACCGCCCTGGCCGCCCTCGGCGACCTGCTGCCGCTGGAGGGCTTCGGCACGGCCGGCGGGCCCGGCATGTTCTCCCTCGCGGACCCCGGCGCGGCGGCCTCTCTGTTGAGCGGGGCGGGGCTGCGCGACGTACGGGCCGAGCACGTGACGGCGTACGGCACCTGGGGACGCGATGCGGAGCAGGCAGCCGACTTCATCCTGGACTCGGGACCTGGCCGCCACCTCCTCACCGGCGTCGATGCCGGCACCGCCGCGCGCGTCCGGAGCCGCCTGGCCGACTCCTTCCGCCCGTACGAGAGCGACGCCGGTCTGAAGCTGCGCAGCACCGGCCGGCTGTTCACCGCCACGGCCCCCGGCGTCTGAGGCCGGGCACGCACGCCGCCTCGCGGAAAGTGCGTTGGCCAGGCACCGGCGGGTTGCGATGATGCCTCTCTCTTGCCGGTGGAGGGCGTTTGTTCGTTTTTGTGTGTGCGGGGTGCGGTGCCGAGTTGACCGTCCCGCTGTCCCGGGTCGCCCTGCCGGTCCACGCCCATCAGAAGTACGGGAACGGGCTTCAGCTCCCGGTGCTCATGGAACCGGGGACGTTCGCCGTGGATCCGGAACCCTGGGGGCCGCCGTGGCGCACGTGGGAGGAGATCGGTCCCGACGAGGCCGCGGCCCGTGGCGTCCACGCGCCGGTCCACGCCCTGTCGGACGCTGTGCCCGGTGCGGTCGTCATCGCTCCCGGCGATGCCCGCGGCACCCGGTTGGTCCCGCAGAAGGGCGGTGGCTACTGCTGTGGTCTCGACGGGGGCGAGGGCCCGAACATGGCCTGTGAGGCGTGCGGGCTGCCCGTGGCGAGCCGGATCGACGACTGCTCGCTGTGGCAGGCGGTGTGGCTCGCTCCGGACGCCGTGCGCCGCCTGCCCGTTGACGGCGCCGACGCCGCAGCGCTCTCCTGGGAGAAGCTGGCGGCGGAGGGGAAGGGCACGCCGCCGTTCGAGCCGATCGTCAGATGGGGGGCGCGGCCGGGGGCGGGGCCGCAGGCGGGGCGCTGGTGGGGGTGGAGTCCGCAGTGGGAGGCGGCGGCCGGCCAGGCGCTCGCCCATCTCCTGGTGGCCTCGGAGGGCCGGCCGGTTGCCGTCGCTCCCGACGGGCTGGTCGCGGAGGTGTTCCAGCGTGCTCTCGATGCGCTGCTTCCTTCGGGTCTGCCGTCGCGGCGCGCCGTTCTGGCCGGACCGCGGCGGCCCGTGCCCGACGCGGACGCCGACATCCTCCTCGTTCCGACCCACCCGCAGACCGGGGAGACCTGGACCCCGACCGACCCGGCCGCCGCGGCGTACCCGGTGCCGCTGCCGTTCGGGGTGTGGCGGTGGCTGGCCTTTCCCGAGCCGCACCTGCCCTTCCCCGCCTCGGGCGGCATGCCCGCCGGCGTTCTTCGCGACGACCCGCCCGCCCCGCGGCCCGGTCGGCTGTTCCGGGCCGACCCGGGAGTGTTCGAGCGCACCCTGGTCCGGCTGCCGGGCGTCCGCAGCCCGTGGCTGCGCGGAATCCTCGAGAACCTCACGGAGCACATGCGCGCCGGCCTCCTCTAGCCCGCGCTCCACGGCCCCAGGCGAGCGGTCGTGCATGCGGCGCCGAGCCGGGATCAATTGTCAGTGGCGGGTGAGAAGGTGGATCCATCGCTTCGGAAATGAGGGGGAGCCGATATGGCCGGGAAGCAGAATTACATCAATCACGTCGCCCTGGTGCTGGATGCCAGTTCGTCCATGTCGCACCTCAGTGGCAAGGTCGTCGATGTCGCCGATGAGCAGATCGCTTATCTTGCCCGCCGGTCCAGGGAACTGGACCAGGAGACCCGTGTCACGGTGTACGTCTTCTCCAATACCGTGGAGTGCGTCATCTATGACAAGGACGTGCTGCGGATGCCGTCCCTGAAGCAGCTGTACCGGACCGGCGGGATGACGGCCCTGCTGGCGGCCGCGCTGAAGTCGCAGCGGGAGCTGGCGCAGACGGCCCAGTTGTACGGCGACCACAGCTTCCTGACGTTCGTGCTGACCGACGGGCAGGAGAACGCGAGCCACCACTGCCCCGACGCCCCTTCCCGCAAGCCCCGTGAACTGGTGCAGGCCGTGGCCACGATGATCGAGACGCAGGCGGACAACTGGACCCTGGCCGTCCTCGTGCCGGACCAGATGGGCAAGCGGGAGGCCATGCAGTACGGGTTCCCGAAGGACAACATCGCCATCTGGGACGCCACGAGCACGCAGGGGCTGCAGGAGGCCGGAGAGGTCATCAAGCAGGCCACCGAGAAGTTCATGGTGGGCCGCAGCAAGGGAATCCGGGGAACGCGGGCGATGTTTTCCACGGGCGCGGATGCGGTCAACAAGGACACGATCGAGAAAGCCGGTCTCCGGCCCGCGGATCCGTCGGGATATCAGCTGCTTTCCGTGGACCGTGCAGCGGCCATCCGGGACTGGATCGTCGAAAACGGGCACAGCTACCGTACGGGCGGTGCCTTTTATCAGCTGAGCAAGTCGGAGAAGATCCAGGCGCGGAAGCAGATCGCGGTGCTGGAGAAGAAGACGGACCGGGTGTACACGGGGCCGCAGGCCCGGGTGCTGCTCGGCCTGCCGGATGCGGAGGTCCGCGTCAAGCCGGACCACAACGACGACTTCACGATCTTCGTGCAGAGCACCAGTGTGAACCGGAAGCTCGTTCCGCAGACCCGGCTGCTGCTGATGAGCTGATCCGGCGGGCCGGTCGGGCCGGTCGGGCCGGTCGGGCCGGTCAGGCTGTCAACCGGCTTGCACAGGCGCAGGGTTGGGTCCGTGTGGGGGGCTTGTGCGGACCCGGCCCGCCCCTTGGGGATTGCAAACTTTCGGGACTAAGATCAATCTCGTTGGCCGATCCTTGAAAAGTCTTGCGGCCGCAGCAGACCGGGGGATGTGGAGATGGCGTAGAGATTCGGGCAGCTCGAGGTCTGCCCCGCACCGCTCACAGGGTGGCACCACCCACCCTGTGCGGCGTTCACCGTCCGGTATACCGAACCGGGCGAAGGCCCCCGCAGGGACGGCTACCAACCGTCCGCCGGAGGCGACATCACTGCCACGACAGCAGCGGCCCCGTGAGGGGCTTTGTCATTCCCTGCCATCACAGGAAAGACAGAACCATCTTGCCCTACGCCACGCGCGCTTTCCAAGCTTCGCCCATGCCCTTAGGCCCTTCCGGGGCCGGTTTCCGCCAGAGGGTGCGGGTTCCGCTGCGGCTGGTGGTCGCGCCGTTCAGCGGCGACGCCACGCTGGCGGCGTACATGAAGATCAAGGCTCTGGCCCAGCGCCCGGAGGGCTGCACCGCCGGTGTGGCCGTCCTCGCCGGGTACCTCCGGCTGGGCAAGTCGACCGTCGAGCGGGCCCTGACGGAGCTCATGCGGCCCGCGCCGGACGGGGTCACCGAGCTGACCAGCGTGCGGCGTTCGCAGCCCAGCGGCCGGGGTGCGACGGCCGTGCGCCGACTGCGGGAGCTGGAGCCGGACGAGCGCTTCGTGTGGCTGCCGGTGCGTGCCGCCGAGGAGCTGACGCCGCGCCAGCTGCGGGTCTACGCCCTGCTGGCGTACGCGCAGGTGCGTCGGCTGCCGCTCGGCCTGGTCGAACTCGCGCGGGGGCTGTACCACCGCAGCGGGATCCGGGCCGGCCGGCCGCTGTCCCCGGGCGCCGCGTCCCGGCTGGTGGAGGAGGTGGAGTGCGCCGGCTGGATCGGGGTGGACCGCCGTTCGGGTGCGTACGGGCGCCATGTGTACCGCGTGTACGACGAGCCCTCCGGTCCTGCCGTTGGTGAGGGATCCGGTCACTGCGGCTCGGACGGATCGCTCGCGTACAAGGAAGACCACACGACTGAACGACCTGAGGACCCGGCGGCGCCGGGGTCGGCCGCCGTAGGCGACACCACCGTGGGATACGGCGGACCGGCGCTCACTTTCAGCCTTCGCCTGCACCGGGTGCTCGAGCCTGTACGGCATCTGCTGTCCCGGATCAGGAGCCGGTACGTGCTGCGCAGGATCGGCCGGGCCGTCTCGGCGCAGCTGGGGCTCGGCATGTCGGTAGAGCGGCTGAGGGGGCGTCTGGAGCGGCGCCTCGCCCGGACGATGGCGGACGAGATCCGCGATCCGGGGCGCTGGCTGTTGGGGGTGGCGCTGCCGCAGTGGGGGTGTGGCGACTGGGCGTGCGAGGACGGGGTGCAGTGGACCACCGGGCGGCGGTGCGGGCCGTGCGAGGTGCGGAGCCGCTTTCGGGGCGGGTGCCTTCAGGCCCCGCCGGTGTCGGTGTCGGTGTCGGGGCCGGCTGCTCGGCCGGGGCCGCCGCGCGAGCGGAACGTGACGCCTGCTTCGCTCAGCATGCGGTGGACCCAGCCGAAGGACCGGTCCGTCTGCTCGGACAGCTCCCTGATGGAGGTCCCGTTGAGATAGGCCTGCTTGAGCTCGGCGGCGAAGCGGGCGCGTTCGGGTCCGAGGAGGTGCTTCTTCTTCGGCAGTCTCAGGTTCACGGCGGATCACACCAGCCCTGCGTTGACGGCGCTGACGACGGCCGCGGTGCGGTTGGGTGCGTCGAACTTGGCGAGGATCGAGCCGACGAGCCGCTTCGCGCCGTGGGTGGAGATGGTCAGGGCGCGGGCGATCTGCTTGTTGCTCATGCCGCTGGCCATCAGCTGGAGGGTCTCGTTCTCGCGGGGGGTGAGCGTGGCGGCCCGTGAGACGGTCGGGGGCAGAGGGATGCGGTGCATGCCGAGGAGTTCGCGGGCCAGGGCCGCGGGCATCGGGACCTCGCCGGCGAGGGTGCGGTCCATGGCGTCGGAGAGGGTCTGGCCGGACAGGTCCGCGAGCGAGAGGAAGCCGTCGCCGGGCAGGGAGGCGAAGGCCTCGTTGCGGCGGTCGTGGACGGGGTCGCCGAGCACGAGGACGGGAGGCAGCGGGCAGGACCGGTCGTCCTGGGCTTCGGCGAGGAGGTGCCACTGCGCGGTGGCGACGATCAGGACGTCGAAGCTTCCGGGCGCGTACGGGGTGTGCAGCGCCTCGGGGTCCAGGGCGAGCACCTCGCCGACGGCGGCCACCTGGTCGAGCAGGGCCTCCAGGCCCGCCCGGATGACCGGGCTCGACACGAGCAGGGCGACGTTGCGGGCTCCCCGGCCGCGGGCGGCGTCCAGGGCGGCCTGGTCCGCTTCGAGCAGCAGGTCGGCGGGGAGCGCGGAGAGCGAGGGCAGCGGGGGATGGGAGGAACGGGGTGTGGGGGGGATGACGTCTGGCATGGGCGCGGTGCTTTCTCCTGACGGGGGACCAAGGGGACACCGCGGATCCTGCGGCTGGTTCCGGCGTCCCGAATTGATCTTGAGTTTTGCCGTCGTCCGGTGGTCAGGGAAGCGCTCTGACCTGGACGGATGTGTCCTTGACCGAATCAGGTCAGAGCTCAGGTCCGGTTCCCGTGAAGGGGAGGAGCGCGGCGCCGCAGGCCTCCACCGCGAACCCGGCGAAGGCGGGCGCGCGCAGCGCCCGCAGGGCCAGGGCCAGGGCGGCGCTCTCCGCGTCCGCCAGCCGGGGGGTGGCGAAGAACAGGCCGAGGGTGGCAGTGCCGGAGGCGGAGGGGGCCTTGGCGACGCTGACGTGCTCGAGCCGGTCCTCGGGCCGGCTGCGGGCCATCAGCTGGGCGGCTGCGTCCGCGGGCAGTGCGCGGCCGTTGCCGGACACCAGTCGCAGGTGGATGAGATGCATGAAAAAGAACATCTCGGCCCGTGTAGGGCGCGGCAAGAAGGCCGGGCTGGACGGTTCCGGCAACTACCTCAACAGGCCTGACGGTCTTACTGACAATCTGCCATGATCATTCTCGAGTCTGATGAGGGGGAGGCATCGATGCTTGCGTCACTGGGCTTGGACACCTTGACCGAGGAGGTCTACCTGGCGATGCTCTCGAACCCCGGCACAGGTGTGGCCGGGATCGCGGGAGCGCTCGGCCGGGCGGAGCAGGACGTACGGGGTGCGCTGGACCGGCTGCACGACCTGTCGCTCGTCCGCCCGTCCGCGGAGGGGCTGCGCGCGGTCACTCCGGAGCTGGGCATGGAGGCGTTACTGGCCCGCCAGCAGGCGGAGCTGGCCGCACAGCAGCAGCGGGTCGAGGCCTCGAGGGCCGCCGCTGCGCAACTGATCGCACAATTCGCCGACGTACGGCCCGCCGCGGGCCAGCCGCACGTCGAGCACCTGGACGACATCGAGGAGATCCGCGAGAAGCTCGTCGTCCTGACCCGCCGTGTGCGCCACGAGGTGATGACCTTCGCCCCCAACGGCGCGCACACGCCGGAGAGTCTGGAGAGCGCCAAGCCGCTCGACGCCGAGCTGCTGCGCCGCGGGGTGCGCATGCGGACGGTGTATCTGGAGAGCGTGCGCAACAGCCCGCACACCGTGGCGTACGCGGAGTGGCTCGCCGCCCACGGGGGCGCGGTGCGCACCGTTCCCTCCCTGCCGGTACGGATGGTCATCGTGGACCGTGAGACGGCGGTGATCCCGGTGCGGGCGGAGGATGCCCGGCAGGCGGCCGTGGTGCTCACCGGGCAGGGCACGCTGACCGCCCTGTGCGCCCTGTTCGACAGCACGTGGGAGTCGGCCGCCGAACTCGGGGCGGTGCAGAAGCGGGACGATTCGGGGCTCAGCCCCCAGGAGCGCGAGGTGCTCGCCTTCCTCTACCGGGGGATGACCGATGACGCCATCGCCAAGCGGCTCGGCGTCTCGCCGCGCACGGCGCGGCGCACGGCCAACGACATGATGGAACGCCTCGGTGCCCGCAGCCGGTTCCAGGCGGGCGCGCTCGCGGTGCAGCACGGCTGGCTCCCGGCGGTGGCCGCGCTCTGATCCCGGGGGGATCGGGCAGGTACCGTGCCCGCAGGGCGGGCTCCCGTGGAGGGAGCCCGCCCTGCGGTGCGCCGGGGCCGGGGTGGGCAGCGGCGGGGGCCGGCCTCAGGCCAGGGCGGCCGAGGGCTCGGTGGCCTCCTCCGCCTCGGGGGCCTCGTCGGCCTCCGGGGCCGATTCGGCGGACCGGGCCGCGACTTCCCGGCGCAGCCAGGCCAGGCCGGCGGCCGCGACGAGCAGGGCGAGGACCGCCGCGGAGGACGGCAGCAGGTATCCGGAGTCGGCGCCGAAGCGCTCCACGGACCAGCCGGCGACCGTGCTGCCGAGGGCGATGCCGCCGAGCAGGCTGGTCACCGCGAGGGTCATGCCCTCGTTGATCTGGGACCGCGGGATCAGCTCCATCACCAGTCCCATACCGGTGATCATCGTCGGTGAGGTCGCCATGCCGGCGACGAACATCAGCCCGGCCAGGGACCACATGCCGCCCGCGAGGTTGAGCGGGAGCATCAGCGCGGCCATGCCGCCGACGCCGGCGATGAACCGGGAGGTGCTCGTCCCGCGCAGGGTCAGCGCGCCGAAGACCATGCCCGCCACCGCGGAGCCGATCGCCTGCAGCGCGAGCACCATGCCGGCCGAGGACTTGTGGCCGAGCGACTCGGTGTAGGCGACGGTGGCCATCTCCAGGGAGCCGAAGACGGAACCGGTGAACAGGAACACCAGCATCATGACCTGCAGGCCCCGGTTGCGCAGCGGGGAGCGGGTGGCGCCGGGGTCGGCCGGCTTGACCCGGGGTTCGGTGGAGCGCTGCGCAGCGAACAGGACCGTACCGACGAGGGTCAGCAGCAGCGGGGCTATCCGGCCGGCCTCGGGGGCGACGCCGGTGGCCAGGGCGACGGCGAGCAGCGGGCCGAGGATGAAGCACAGCTCGTCCAGCACCTGTTCGAAGGAGTTGGCGACGTGCATGGAGTCGGCGTCGCCGTCGTAGAGGTCGGCCCACCGGGCGCGCGCCATCCCGCCGACGTTCGGCGCGGTGGCGGACAGGACGCTCGTCGCGAACAGGGTCCAGGTGGGGGCGTCCAGCGACAGGCAGGTCACCAGGGCCGCGGACATGAGCGCCGACCAGACGGCCGCCGGCACGGCGATGCGGGACTGGCCGTAGCGGTCGACCAGGCGGCCCAGCAGCGGGACCGTCAGCAGGGTGGTGGCGAGCGAGGCGCCGCCGACGGCGCCGGCCAGTGCGTACGAATCGCGGATCGAGGCGATCATCACCACCGTGCCGACACCGGACATGGACAGGGCGAGGCGGGCGAGGAAGCCCGTCGTGGTGAAGCCGACGGATCCCTTGGCGGAAAACAGCCGTCGGTAGGGGGCGAGCATGAGGTCTCCGTAAGAGGTGGGCCCGCCAGGAGGAGCGGGCCGGGGGCTGACTGCGGGCAGGCGGAGGACGGGGGACCGCACAGAGGCTAGGCGGCGGGCACCAGCTCCTCGTACCGCCCGGCCGGGTCCACGGCCGTGACCCGGACGCCGCGCCCGTCGAAGCGGAAGGGCTGCTCGGTGAAGCCGTGCGCCGTCACGGCGGCGCGCACCTGGTCGCGCACCGTGTCGCGCGCGTGCAGCAGGAGGTAGCCCCCGCCGCCGGCGCCCAGCAGTTTGCCGCCGCTCGCGCCCGCGTCGAGGGCGTCCGCGTACGCGCGGTCGACGACGGGCAGGGAGACGCGCGAGCCGAGGCGGCGCTTGAGGTTCCAGTGCCGGCCGAGGACCTCGCCGAGCGCGGTGGCGTCGTTGTTCTTGAGGGCGTCCAGCGCCGGCGGGGTCAGTGCCTTGATCTCGTGCAGCCGGCCTTCCGCGTCCCGGTCGCTGCCGCCCACGCGGGCGTTCTGCTCGCCGAGCACCTCGCCGGCGTCGCGGGTGGTACCGGTGAAGAACAGCAGGAGTTCCTCGTCGAGCCGGCGCACGAACCCCTCGTCGACCGGGACTTCCTCCACCTCGACGCCTCCCTCGCGCGGGAACCGCAGCAGCCGGAAGCCGCCGAACGCGGACAGGTACTGGTCCTGGCGGCCCACCGGACGCCCCAGGCCCTGCATCTCGATGGCGCTCGCCGCCTCGGCGGCGGCCGCGGGGGCGAGCCGGCCGCCTTCCAGTCCGGCCAGCAGGGCGACGCTGAAGGCGGAGGAGCTGCCGAGTCCGCTGCCGCCGGGGACGTCCGCGAACGAGGCCAGGTCGAGGGGGCCGCCGTCCCCGTGGCGGCGCAGGGCCTCCCGGGCGAAGGGGTTGGCGAGGGCTGCGCCGCCGGCGGTGGAGCTGCACGTGTCCAGGCAGGCCCGGACGTGGGTGTGGGTGCGGGCGGGCCGGCCGACCACGGTGACGCGCAGGTCGATGGTGGCACCCAGGACCATGCCGCCGAACCGCTCGGCGTAGCTGGGTACATCGGTTCCGCCGCCGGCCAGGGAGATGCGCAGGGGTGCGCTGCTGATCCACACGGTTGGTTCCTCGGCTTTCTCAGTCGTTGTCGGTCGCCTGCAGCGTCGCCCGTACGATCGCCCGTACGGCCGGGTCGCCGGCCGGCGCGGTCAGCGGACCGCGGCGGCGGCGAACTCCTCGGCGTGGCTCGGCTCCTGCGGCCAGGTCTCGGCGGCCCGCAGTGCGGCGGCGGCCCGTTCGGGCTCCACCTCGCTGATGAAGGTGCCGGCGCCGAGTTCGCCCGCGGCCAGCCGCTTGGGCCTGAGCGGGGTCGCCCGGTCGGAGAAGACCTGGGCGTGGAGGTGGCCCAGCTCCCGCTCCCCGCGGGCCGGGGCCTGGATCCACAGCGCCATGTACGGGAGCGGGGCCTCGGCCACCGTCTCGAAGCGGCGCAGCAGCGAGCGGTAGACCCCGGCGAGGTCCGCGCGCTCCTCCTCCGTCAGCGCGGCGAGGTCGGGGACGTGCCGGTTGGCGTACAGGTGGACCTCGTACGGCCAGCGGGCGGCGTGCGGGACGAACGAGGTCCAGTGGCGCGAGCGGGCGACGATGCGGTGCCCGGCGGCGAGTTCGGTCTTCAGGACGGAGCAGAACACGCAGCCCGTGCCGCGGGCCTGCGCGTGCCGGGCGGCCCGCTGCATGCGTTCGAACCGGCTGGGCACGAACGGGTAGGCGTAGATCTGGCCGTGCGGGTGGGCGAGGGTGGCGCCGATCTCGCTGCCGCGGTTCTCGAAGCAGACGACCTGCTCGACGTCGGGCAGGGCGTTCATCGCCCCGGTCCGGTCGGCCCACGCCTCGATGACGGTGCGCACCCGTTGTTCGGGCAGTCGGGCGAGGGAGCCGTCGTGGTCGCTGGCGAAGACCATCACCTCGCACCGCCCGCCGGCGGGCATCGCGAGGGCTGCGCCGGGGTCGCCGGGGGCGCCGTCGGTGCTGCGCAGGGCCGGGTAGCGGTTCTCGAAGACGGCCACGTCGTAGTCGTGGGCCGGGATCTCGGTCGCGGCGCCGTCCGTCGAGGGGCACAGGGGGCACTGCTGGGACGCGTCCGCAGGCCGTGCCTTGCGGTGGGCGGCCATGACGACCCATTCCTCCATGGTCGGGTCCCAGCGGAGTTCGGATCCGGACTCGACGGGCGGCAGCTCCCGGGTGTCGACCACCTCGCGGCGCCGGCCGGCGTGGTCGTCGTAGAAGTGGATCTCGCGACCGTCCGCGAGCAGGGCGCTGGTCTTGTGGTGCGGGGGCAGAGTCATGGGAGGTCCGATCGTTCTCGCAGTGCCCTGGCGGGCTCACTGGCGCGACAGGGCGATGTGGCGCAAGGCCTCGGCGGTCGTGGCGGTCCGCAGGGTCGGTTCCGGTCCGCTTCCCGGGGTGTCGGGGTCCGCGGGGTGTGCCGGCGCCGTCCCTGCGGTCGTGCCGGCGGGGTCGTACGGCGGGGGCCGGCCGACCCATGCGGTGCGGCAGCCGGCGCGCCGGCCGGCCTCGATGTCGGAGGCGAAGTCGCCGACCATCCAGGAGGCGGACAGGTCCAGGTCCAGTTCCTCGGCCGCCCAGCGCAGCAGCCCCGGCTCGGGTTTGCGGCAGCCGCAGCGGAAGGACAGCCCGTCGACGGCGCCGTCCTCGTGGTGCGGGCAGGCGTAGATGCCGTCGAGGGTCACCCCGTACTCGGCGAGCAGGGTGCGCAGGTGGCGGTGCATGGCGTCGAGGCCCTGCAGGGGGAACAGGCCGCGGGCCAGCCCGGACTGGTTGGTGACGATCACCAGCGCCCATCCCCGGTCCTCCAGCTCGCGCAGCGCCCGGCCCACGCCCTGCTGCAGGACGAGGTCCTCGGGGCGGCTGGGGTAGTGCCGGGGTTCGGTCACGGTGCCGTCCCGGTCCAGGAAGACGGCGGCGCGGCCGGTCACTGCACCGCCGGCGCGGCCGCGCCGGCGAGCGCCTCCTGACGGTCGCCTACGAAGGAGCGCATGTGGCGGGTGAGGATGTGCGCGAACGCCATGTGGAGGTCCTCCTGCTCCTCGATGGACTGGGCGGGGGCGAGGACGTACGCGTCGCACAGCTCGCGCGCGAGCCCGCCGTCCGGGCCGAGCAGGCCGACCGTGGTCATGCCGTGCGCCCGGCCGTAGCGCAGGGCCTGCAGCACGTTGGGGGAGGTTCCGCTGGTGGTGATGCCGATGATGACGTCGCCGGGCTCGGCCAGGCCGGCGAGCTGTCCGGTGAACACCTCGGCGTAGCTGACGTCGTTGGCCCATGCCGTCAGGGACGGGACGTGGTCGACGAGGGACATGGTGCGCACCGGCGCGCGGCCCGGCACGCGGGTGTTCTTCGAGATGTCCACGGCGAGGTGCGAGGCGGTGGCCGCGCTGCCGCCGTTGCCGCAGATGTACAGGGTGCGGCCGTTCAGGTAGGCGCGCTCCAGGGTCTCCGCGACCCACAGGAGGTCGGTGGTGGAGACGTCCGAGAAGGCCTGGCGCATCCGGGTCAGGTAGGAGGACATCTCGAGGTGGCGATCGGTCGCCTCGGACATGGGAGGACCCCGTTTCGTGAATGGGTGGAGTGGAGGTGGGTGAGGTGTTCAGCGTGTTGCCGTGCGCCGGTACAGTCCGGCGGTGTCGCGGGCCGACCGGGCCCAGGACCAGTCCAGGTCCATCACCCGGCGGCGGACGGCGTCCACCTCGTCGGCCGGTCCGGCCAGCCAGTGCGCGGCCCGCAGCATGGTTGCGCGCAGGGCCTCGGCGGTCAGTTCCGGTACGACGAAGCCGGTGCCGTCGGGTGACGCCAGGTCGGTGACGGTGTCGGTGAGTCCGCCGACCGCGCTGGCCACGGGCACGGCTGCGTACGTCATCGCGATGAGCTGGTTGAGTCCGCACGGCTCGACCCGCGAGGGCATGACCGTGAAGTCGGATCCGGCGTAGGTGAGCCACGCCGAGTCCTGGTCGAAGGCGGGCACGTGGACGATCGCGGTCGGTGCGTCCAGGGCCAGTGCGGTGAGCCGGGCGACCAGTGCCTCGTCCCCCTGTCCCACGACGGCCAGCTGGGCCTGCCCGTCGCGCACGAGCGGGGCGGCCGCCTCGATCAGCAGGTCCACGCCCTTCTCGGGGACCAGTCGGGAGCAGACGCCGAAGAGGGCCGTCTCGGGGTCTTCCTTCAGGCCGAAGCGCTGCTGGAGGAGCCGCTTGTTGGCGGCCTTGCCGGCCCGCACGGTGTGGCGGTCGTAGGGCTGCGTCAGGCGGCCCTGCGCGGCGGGCTGCCACAGGGCGGTGTCGATTCCGGCGACGATCCCGGTCAGCGGGAGGGCGCCCAGGGCGGTGCCGATCGCGGTGCCCGCCGTCTGGGCGAGCAGTTCCCCGGCGTACGCGGGGCTGCCGGTGGTGGCGGCGTCCGCGGCGAGGAGGGCGAGGAGCAGCAGGCTGGGCTGCTCGCCGTGCGCGGCTGCCGCGTCCTTCAGTACGCGGTCCCAGCCGGGCGGGAGTGCGAGGGCGTCGACCGCGGCGGAGGCCACTTCGCCGGTGTACTCGGCGCTGTGCACGTTGGCCAGGAGCGCCGGCGCCGTGTCCGCCGCGCGCAGCGCCCGCAGGTGGGCGAGGGCGGGGCCGGACTGCCAGTCGTTGCCGTGGACGATGTCGTAGCGGCGGCCGGTGGCCCCGATCCAGGCGCCGATGCACGCCCCGAAGAAGGCGGCGCGCAGGGCTGCGTCGGGGAATTCGACGTAGCGCTCGTCGCGGTAGATGCCGCCCCGGTCGTACCAGTGGTCGGCGCGGACGAGGAAGACCTCACCGGGGCCGGGCCGGTTCAGGAGCCGTTCGACGCGGGCGGGGCCGGTCACCGCGCCGACGGTGAGTGCGGGCGTGGACCAGACGCATTCGGTTTCCAGGCCGTGGCGGGCGACGAGCCAGGGGTAGTGGGGGACGACGATGTCGTGGGTGATGGCGTGGTCGCGCTCCAGTGCGGCCGGCAGGGCGCGGGCCGTCTGGCCGAGGCCGCCCTCCATGAAGTAGGGGGCGAGTTCCTGGGTGAGGTAGAGGCAGTTCATCATCCTGCCGCCGGCAGCAGCCAGAGTCCGACCACGTGCAGGTCGGGGTTGACGGGCAGGGTGATGCGCGCGCAGCGCACGGGTTGCGGGAAGTGGACGGTGGAGGCCCACAGGCGCGGTTCGGCGCCGTGTTCGGGGCGGCCGCCGACGTCGTAGAGGTACGGGCTGTGCGCGAAGCAGCGGTCGTCGAAGACGGGGCGCCGGGAGAGGAAGTCGCTGAGCTCGACGCGGGCTTCTGCGGCGGGCGGGGCGCCGTCGGCGTCGGGGTGCAGGAGCAGCATCTCGCTGACGGTGCCGCCGGAGCCGGCGCCCACCACCTCGATGCCGTCGACCAGCAGGGGGACTTCAAGGGTCAGGACCTGTCCCTCGCAGGCGATGTTGTCGGGCACGCCGTGGCCCAGGCCGGCGGGCAGGCCGAGCAGCTCCGCGGTGTCGCCGAGTTCCTCGGCCGGGTAGGCGCGGCCGAAGCCGTCGAAGCCGTCGGAGGGGTCGACGCCCGCCGCGAGGAAGGCGGCGTTGTTGCGGTACGGGGCGAGGTCCAGGCGCAGGGCGCGGGCGGGCGGGGTGGCGGTGCTCACGGGGTGGTCTCCTTCGCCAGCTCGGACAGGGCCGATCCGGCCGTGTCCAGGTTCTGTACGGCGAGTTCGAGGCGGGGGCGCAGCTGGCCGTGGAAGGTGGCGTACCGCCGGTCGCCGGGGTCCATCACGCCGAGCCGCATCATGAGGTTGCGTACGACGAGCAGGTCGCGGGAGGCGCGGTCCACGGCCTCGACGATCTCGGGGCGGCCGGCGAGGGTGCCGTCGGCGGCGAGGGTGCCGAGGTGTCCGGCGAGCCAGCGCAGGGTGTGGTGGTACCACCACAGGCCCAGCAGCAGCCAGGGGCCCAGGCCCCAGTCCTGCTGGGTGCCCTCGCCGGAGCGCTCGCGGTTGCCGACGAGGTCGAGGTAGGTGTCGAGGTCGCGGTGCAGGGCGTGCACCAGTTCGGTGCCGCTGATCCAGTCCGCGGTGCCCTCCGGGGTGCCCTCAGGGGTGCCCGCCGCGGTGCTCTCCGCGGGGCCGGACAGGGCGAGGGCGAGCCCGCGCAGCGCGTCGCGGTCGAGGCCCGGGGCGGTGGCGCCCTGCGGGCGTCCGGGCAGCGGTACGAGTTCCATCCATGCCTGGCCCGCGTCCCCTTCGCACATGGCGGGGGTCAGCTTCTCGACGGGGACCCGGTCGTCGAAGAAGACGACCTCACCGGGATCGAGCAGGCGGACGGTGCCGCTCGCCTCGTCGAAGTCCTGCAGGACGACGACGTGCAGGGCGTGGCTGGTGCCGTAGCCCACCCAGTAGTGCTCCAGCAGGTACGCGTCCGCGGCGATCGCGACGGCCCGGCCCGCCTGCAGCACCTGGAGTGCCTGCAGCCAGTCCTGCTCGTCGGCGACCGGGTGGCGCACGAGCTCGTAGCCGTGCCGGCCGAAGGTGGCCGTCAGGGGTTCGAGCGGGTCGCTGAACGCCAGCAGGCCGTTGTCGCCGAGGCGTGCGGCGGTGGCGGCGTTGTTGCCGAGGACGAGGAACGGGTCGGTCTGCGGCTCGATCGCGTGCAGCAGGGCTGCGAAGGCTGCGTGGTAGCAGCTCGAATCGGTGAACAGGGGTGCCTGGGTCACCCGTACCCCCAGAGATAGTCCGTGTCTGACGGTTCAGGACCCTAGGAGCGGCCGGACGGCGCCCACAATCGGGCCCTTCGGGTATGGCCGGGTGACCATGTCCTGCCGAACACCCCGTTCTGCCAGGGAAGATGGGGCCGACAGGCGTGCCGGCGGCGGGCGAGCATGGCGCTGCTCCACGGCGTCCTGATGGAGCAGACCACCCGTCGGATCCCCGTCCCGAGACCAGGTGCGCCATGCCTCTGAAGCACGCTCCCGCCGACCGTCCGCCGCTCGCGGTCTGACCGACCGCCATGGAGATCATCGGCCGCGGGTTCCTCGCCCGCCAGCTCGACGAGATCGCACACCGGCACCCGCACGCGGTGGTGCTGGCCGCGGGAGTCTCCCAGGTGGGGCTCACCGATCCGGCGGCTTTCGCCCGCGAGACCGCCCTGGTGCGCCGGACCGCCCGGCGGTGCCGTGAGACCGGCCGGACGCTGGTGTTCTTCTCGACGGCCTCGGCCGGGATGTACGGGGCTCCGGGGTGCACCGGGCGCGAGGACTGCCCGCATCCCAGCACCCCGTACGGGCACCACAAGCTGGCGCTGGAGGAGCTGGTGCGCGGCTCCGGGTGCGCGTTCCTGATCCTGCGGCTCAGTCATCTCGTGGGGCCGGGGCAGGCGCCCCACCAGCTGGTTCCGGCGTTGGTGCGGCAGGTCGAGAGCGGGCACGTACGGGTCTTCCGCGGGGTCCGCCGGGACTTGGTGGACGTCCGCGAGTTCGTCCAAGTCCTAGATCATCTCTTGGATTTGGGGGTGACCGGTGAGATGATCAATCTCGCGTCCGGCTCCGCCGTGCCCGTGGCCGATGTCGTGACGCACCTGGCAGCTCTGCTGGGATGTGAGCCGCGGCGAGAGTACGTGAACCTCGGCGGCGACCACCACGTCTCGGTCCGCAAGCTGCGCTGGATTCTGCCTTGGGGGACGAGTGCCGACTATCGAGCCACGCTCGACCGTTACGCCCTCCTCTACAGTGCGCGGGCCACGGCATCTGGCGTACGGCCGCACTGATCTCCTGTCCGTTCCGACAGCGGCCGTGCGCCCCGGCCGAGGATTACTGTGACTCTCATTGACGACCGTGTGGGGGCGCTGCCGGCCGGTGCGGCGCCTGCCGCCCGCCGCGGCGCGGCCCTCGCGCTGCTGGTGGCCAGCCATTTCCTGCTCAACCTGGACTCGGCGATCGTCGAAGTGGCGTTACCCTCGATCAAAAATGATCTTGGCATAGCCCTCGCCGACCTCTCTTGGGTCGCCAACGCGTACATCCTGGCCTTCGGCGGGTTCCTGCTGCTCGGGGGCCGGCTGGGCGACCTGTTCGGGCGCCGCTCGGTGTTCATCGGCGGACTCGCCGTCTTCGCCGCCGCCTCCCTGGCCGGAGGCCTCGCCTCCTCCCCCGCCCTCCTCGTCGCCGCGCGCGCGGCGCAGGGGCTCGCGGCCGCGGTCATCTCGCCCACCGCGCTGGCCCTGCTGATGGCCGTCTACCCCGATCGCACCGCCGCCGAGCGCACCGAGCGCAACAAGGCCCTCGCCACCCTCGGCGCCGTGGCCGCCACCGGCGGATCGGCCGGCTACTTCCTCGGCGGGGTGCTCACCGACGCCTTCGGCTGGCAGTCCACCTTCCTGGTCAACGTGCCGGTCGCGGCCGCGGCCGCGCTGGCCGCCCCCCGGCTGCTGCCGCGCGGTGCCCGGCCCGGCGCGCGCGGGCGCTTCGACGTCCTCAGCGCCCTGCTGGTCGGCGCGGGGATGACCCTCCTGGTGTACGTGCTGCTCGGCGCGCCGGCCGCCGGCTGGCTGAGCGTGCGCACGGTCGGCCTGGGCGTCGTCGCCGCCGTCGCGCTCGTGCTGTTCCTGCTGCGCCAGCGCACCAGCTCCGATCCGCTCCTGCCCCTGCGGATCTTCCGCCACCGCGCGCTGCGGGGCGCCAATGTGATCGCCGCGCTCGTCAACATGGCGATCGGGCCGGTCATCTTCTTCCTGAGCCTCTACACACAGCAGGTCCTCGGCTACTCGGCGCTGGCCGCGGGGCTGGCGATCCTGCCGGTGATCCTCACCGTCACCGTGTCCTCCACCCTGGCCGGCCGGCTGCTGCGGCAGCTGAGCCAGCGCGCCGTGATGGCCGCCGGGCTCTCGCTGTTCGCCGCCGGGCTGCTGTGGATGGGGTTCATCTCCGGCGGCGCGTACTGGACTGAACTCCTGCTGCCCGAGTGCCTGGTGGGCCTGGGCGGCGGGCTGGTCTTCGTGACCTTCACCGTGAGCGGTACGAGCGGGCTGGACGAGGCCGACTCGGGCTCGGCCTCCGGGGTGCTGACCACGGCGCAGAAGGTCGGGGCCTCGCTGGGTCTGGCCGTGCTGACCGCCCTCGCGGACGCCCGTACGCGGGCCGCGGCCGGCGGCGGTGCGCAGGAGGCCGGGGCGCTCCTCGCCGGCTACCAGAGCGCCATCTGGGCCGCCGCGGTCCCCGTCGTCCTGGGACTGGTGGCGGCGGCGGTCTGGCTGCCGGGGCGCGGGGGGCACGGCGGCGCGGTGCGCGGGCGCCGGGAGGCGGCCGGGCTCAGAACGCAGGAGCCGTGCCGCTCGATCCCCGAATGATGAGGTCCGGCCGGAAGTGGAGCTCCAGCGAGGACAGCGGGGTTCCGTTCACGGCCATCATCAATGCGTCCGCGACGGATTCGGCCATTTTCGCCACCGGGGAACTCACCACGGTGAGCGGCGGCTGAGTGTGGCGGGCCAGCGCGGAATCGCCCATAACCACCACGGAAAGGTCGTCCGGCACGCCCAGGCGGCGTGACCGGGCGGCTTTCACCGCACCCAATGCCATGGCCTCGCTGTCGCACACGAGGGCCGTGCAGCCTTTGTCAAGGAGGGTTTCGGCCGCACAGAATCCGGCCTCTTCCGAGTCAAGTGAATACTCGATCAGCGCATTCGCCCCATCGGCCGGAATGCCGTACTCCGAGAGCGTCGCCACAAAGGCGTCGGCTTTGCGGCGAGTCGTGACGTAGCGCCTTGATCCGAGAATCATCCCACTGCGTACGTGCCCCAGTTCGAAGAGGTGCCGCGCGGCGATTTCCGATGCCGCCGCGTCATCGTTCGAGATACAGGCCGCCTCCGTACCGAAGGCGGATCCGCCGACCAGGACGTGGGCGACGGAGGATTCGGCGAGCCGGCGGTAGAGCTCGTGGTTCGCCGTGGCGTCCACATGGTCGCCGAAGAGGAAGATGAGCCCCGACACCCCGCGCTCCAGCAGCTGGCGCGCGGCATGGTCCTCGCGGGGCGCCCCGTGCGCCTGCGAGCAGAGAACGGGCAGGTGGCCGCGCCTGTGCAGCGCGGTGAGGACCCCGTCCACGAGGCCCGGAACCATGCCGGAAACCGCATCCTGGGCAATCACCCCGACCAGCTCGGAGGGCGGCGCCGATTTCCTTCCCGTCCTATATCGCAAATCCTCGACAGCATCAAGAACCAACCCCCGTGTCGCTTTCGACACGCCCGGTCTGCGGTTCAGTACGCGGCTGACCGTCGCTTCACTCACACCCGACCGGGCGGCTACATCAGAAAGGCGTATCGACATGCGACGACGTTAACAGCTCGGGAAACTCGGAAAAACGGAAAAACGTGCAGAGCGCTCCAAATGTCCGATACGGACGCCTTCCTGCTTCAATGTTCCGGCGGTTGCATGGGTCATGAAAATGATCTAGAAATAAGCGTTGACCAAAATGATCAACGTGGCGAGCGGGGGCTCCATCCAGGCTTCCGCATGCCCATTTTCGACAATGGGGGAGTCTTGAAGGCACTGGTGCTTGCCGCAGGGTCGGGAACCCGGCTCCGCCCGGTAACACACACCGGGGCGAAACAACTCGTTCCGGTGGCGAACAAACCCGTTCTCTTCTATGCGCTGGAAGCCATTGCACAGGCCGGGATAACCGAGGTCGCCCTCGTCGTGGGGCCCAGCTCCGACGACATCAAGGACGCCGTCGGCGACGGGTCGGCGTTCGGCATCGACGTCACGTACATCTGCCAGGACGTGCCGCTGGGCCTCGCCCACGCCGTCCTCATCAGCCAGGACTTCCTCGGCGGCGACGACTTCCTGATGTACCTGGGCGACAACTTCGTCGGAGGGGGCATCGCCGGCTTCGCGGAGGAGTTCCGCCGGACCCGCCCCGGCGCCCAGATCCTCCTGACCCCCGTCCCGGACGCCACCGCCTTCGGCGTCGCCGAGCTCGACGGCGACGGCCGCGTGGTCTGCCTGGAGGAGAAGCCCGCGGTCCCGCGCAGCAACCTCGCCGTCATGGGCGTCTACCTCTTCTCGGCCCAGATCCACGAGGCCATCCGGGAGATCAAGCCCTCCGCGCGCGGCGAACTGGAGATCACGCACGCCCTCCAGTGGCTGATCGAGGAGGGCCGCGAGGTGCGCTCCTGCCTGCACTCCGGATACTGGCGCGACACCGGCAACGTCTCCGACATGCTGGAGGTCAACCGGCACGTGCTGGACGCCGCCACCGGCGAGATCGCCGGCGAGGTCGACGCCGAGAGCCGGCTCACCGGCGCCGTCCTGATCGCCCCCGGTGCGCGCGTCGTCCGCTCCGACATCGAGGGCCCCGCGGTCATCGGCCCCGGCACCGTCGTCACCGGCTCCCGGATCGGGCCCCACACCTCGATCGCCGCCGACTGCGAGATCACCGACAGCCGGATCGACGGGTCCATCGTGCTGCAGGGCTCCACCGTGCGCGGGGTCCCCGCCGTCACCGCCTCGCTGATCGGCCGCCACACCACGGTGACCTCCGCACCCGCCGGCGACACCGCCCACCGGCTGGTCCTCGGCGACCACACGCGGGTCACCCTCGCGCGCTGACCCGCCACCCGGCCCCTCACCAGACGCGCGCCACCGCCGCGTACTGCCGCCACAACCCCCCGCACCTGCCCGGGTGGATCGGAGTTTCTGACCTTGAAGGCCCTGTACATCACCCAGGAGTACGCCCCGCTGTTCGCCGAGGGCGGCCTCGCCCTCACCAGCAACGCCCTGCCCGCCACCCTGCAGACCCGCCGCGGCATCACGCACGACCTCGTCCTGCCCTACTACCCCTGGCTGATCGAGCGGGGCGGCCTGCGCACCGAAGTGGTCCTCGCCCTCCCCGAGCGGGAGGTCGCCGGGGTCCGCTCGGACGCCGAGGTCCACCGCCTCCTCGACCACGGGGGCACCTGCGAGATCTTCCTGCTGCGCGCCGACGCCTGGTACGACCGCGGGGGCATCTACCGCGACGCGAACTACACCGCCTTCGCCGACGAGGGCGGCCGCGCCGCGTTCTTCGGCTGGTGCGTCGCCGACTGGCTGGAAGCGACCTCCCACGACTACGACCTCATCCACGGCAACGACTGGCAGTCCGGCGCCGCGCTGGCCCACCTGCGGGACCGCTTCCCCGGCCTGAAGCAGGTCCTCACCATCCACAACGCGCTCTACCAGGGGCGCCTGCAGGAGCTGGAGCCGGCGGGCCTGGGCCTGCCGGCCGCCCAGGTCGCCCGCCTGACCGAGCACGCCCAGGGCAGCCCCAGCCTCTTCCTGCTCGGCCTGCTCGCCGCCGACGCCGCCGTCACCTGCAGCCCCACGTACGCCTACGAGCTGGTCGAGGAGTTCCGCGGCAGCCCGGTCGGCGACGCCCTGGAGCGGCTGCACACCACCGGCATCGTCTTCGGCGTGGACGGCGAGCTGTGGGACCCGGCGGGCCTGGACCGCTCCACGGTCCCCTACGACTCCGCCGGTGTGGACGAGGGCAAGCGCCTCAACAAGCAGGCCCTGCAGAAGCACCTGGAACTCACCGAGGACGACACGCTGCCCGTGGTCGGCGTCTGCTCCCGCGTCGTCCCCGAGAAGGGCAGCGACCTGCTGATCGACGCCCTCGCCCCGCTGCTGCGCGAGCGCCGCGTCCAGCTGGTCCTGGTCGGCCCCAGCACCGACGAGCTGCACGCCCGGCTGCGCGCGCTCAGCGCCGAGGCACCCGGCCTGGTGGGCTACGTACCGCAGTTCGACCAGGACACCGCCTGGCTCGTGTACGCCGGCGCCGACCTCACCGTGATGCCCTCGCGCATCGAACCGTGCGGCCTGAACCAGCTCATCGCCTACGGCTACGGCACCCTGCCGATCGCCAGCCCGGTCGGCGGCCTGTACGACACGGTCACCGACCTGCGCACCGACCCCGACGGCGGCGGCCTCGTCATCCCCGAGCACACCGCGGAATCCGTGCGCTCCACCGTGGTGGCGGCGCTGGAGTGGATGCGGGACGAGCCCGCCGAACTGACCGCCGTACGCCGCCGCGTGATGGCGCAGGACTGGTCCTGGGCCGTCACCGCGCGCGAGTACGCCGAGCTGTACACCCGGCTGACCGGCCCGACGGCCGTCTGAAACCCCGCCGCCCCGCACGGCCTTGCATTCCCCGCCCTGCCGTGCGGGACGGCGGGCCCGCGACAGAGAGGCTCGACCATGCACGACACCGCACCAGGGCCGGCCTCGGCCGTGGAGTTAGCGGTGCCCGGCAGCAGGCCCGGCAGCGGATCCGGCGGCAGGCCCGCCGGCGGGCCCACCGGCGGGCCCGGCACCTTATCCGGCCCGGCAGCCGCGGCGACTCCGCTCCCCCGGCTGGTCGCCACCGACCTCGACGGGACCCTGCTGCGCGGCGACAGCACCCTCTCCCCGCGCACCCTGGCGGCCCTGCGGCGCACCACGGGCCTCGGCATCCACCACGTCGTGGTCACCGGGCGCCCCGCCTCCGGCTGTGCGCCCTTCTTCGACGCGCTCGGCTACACCGGGCTCGCCGTCTGCGGGCAGGGCGCCCAGATCTACGACGCCGGGCGCGGCCGGCTGCTGTCCGCCGTCGGCCTCGACCCCGGCGCGGCCCGCGCCGCCCTGGACCGGCTGACCGGCCTCGTCGGCCCGCTGGACCTGGCCGTCGTCACCTCCGGGGCCGGCGGCGAGTTCGTCATCACCGCGGGCTTCGGCCGCGGCGACGAGCGCGCGCTCGCCCCCTACCGGCTGGCCGCTCCGGAGAACCTGTGGGACCTGCCCGTCGACAAGGTACTGCTGCGCCACCGCACCCTCGGCGACACCGAACTCGCGGAGGCGGCCTCCCTCTGCGCCGGCCCGGGGCTGGCGGTCACCCACGCGGGCCCCCGCATCGTCGAGCTCCTGCCGTCGGGCTTCGACAAGGCCACCGGCCTCGCCCGGGTCGCCGGCGCCCTCGGTGTGACGGCCCGGCACGTGACGGCCTTCGGCGACATGCCCAACGACATCCCGATGCTCGCCTGGGCCGGGCATGCGGTGGCCATGGCCAACGGCCATCCGGAGCTCAAGGCCGTGGCAGACGAGATCGCACCCGCCAACGACGAGGACGGTGTCGCAGCGGTCCTCGAGCGGATCCTCGGACACGCCGAGCCGGTCCCCGACCAAGGAGTTCGACCATGATGCGCGTGGACCTGCTCACCCGGGAGTACCCTCCCTTCGTCTACGGCGGCGCGGGCGTCCACGTGGGCCAGCTCGCCCAGCACCTGCGCGAGCTCGTCGACGTACGGGTCCACTGCTACGAGGAGGCGCCCGAGGGCGAGGGGGCCCGCGACGGGGTGCACGCCCACCCGGCCGTGCAGGGCTTCGGCGACGCCAACCCCGCCGTCCAGGCCATGGCCGTCAGCCTGTCCATGTCGCACGCCGTGCGGGGCACCTCCGTGGTGCACAGCCACACCTGGTACGCCAACTTCGCCGGGCACATCGCCAAGGTGCTGCACGGCGTCCCGCACGTGGCCACCGCACACAGCCTGGAGCCGATGCGCCCCTGGAAGGCCGAACAGCTCTCCGGCGGGTACCGGCTCTCCTCCTTCATGGAGGAGACCTCCCTGTCCGGGGCCGACCGCGTCATCGCCGTCTCCCGGGCCATGGCCGAGGACGTCGCCCGCACCTACCCGAGCGTGGACCCGGACCGCATCTCGGTCATCCACAACGGCATCGACGTCGAGGAGTTCGCCCCCGACCACGGCACCGGGCACCTCCAGGAGTACGGCATAGTCCTGGACCGGCCGCTGATCGCCTGCGTGGCGCGCATCACCCGGCAGAAGGGCCTGGACCATCTGCTGCGCGCCGCCCAGCACTTCGCCCGCGACGCCCAGCTCGTCATCGTCGCCCAGGCGTCCGACACCCCCGAGCAGCGCCGCCGCTTCGGGCTCGCCGTCGACCGCCTGCGCGAGCAGGGCGTCCGCGTCACCTGGATCGCGGGCGCCTTCCCGCGCGCGGCGCTGCGCCAGCTCCTGACGCATGCGGAGGTGTTCGTCTGCCCGTCGATCTACGAGCCCATGGGGATCGTCAACCTGGAGGCGATGGCCTGCGGCACCGCCGTGGTGGGGACCGCCACCGGCGGCATTCCGGAGGTCGTCGTCGAGGGCAGCACGGGGCTGCTGGTGCCCATCGAGACCGCGCACGGCGGAGCCGGCGAGCCGGCCGCGCCCGAGGTCTTCGCCAAGGAGATCGCCGCCCGGGTCAACCACCTGATCGACGACCGGGCCGCGGCCCGGCGCATGGGCCTGGCCGGCCGGGACCGGGCCGTCAGCCGGTTCTCCTGGCAGTCCGTCGCCGAACAGGTCCGGCGCGTCTACGAGGCGGTCGCATGAGCACGCCGCCTCCCGAACGCCCGGCGCACGTCATCGCGGTGGCCTACGAGTGCGGTGCCTTCGACCCGCGCCTGATGCGCAGCGGCACCGCCTCCCTGGTGTGGAACTCGGCCCGGGGCCTGGCCCGGGCCGGCCACCGGGTCAGTGTCGTCACGCCCGCCCACGGGCAGGCCGCACACCTGCGCGAGCACCACGGAGCCCGGGACTCCGGCTGGCGCGACGCACACGCCCTGCCGCTGGAGCTCGACCCCGCGGTGTGGCCGGGCCATCCCGCATCGGCGCGGCACCCGGTCACCACCGGGGCCCTGCACGTGCAGCGCGAGGGGGTGGACCTGTACTTCCTCACCGGCGACCCCCTCGACGCCTACCCGGAGTCCTTCTACCCGGATCCGGCCGACGAGGGCCGGGAGCTGCGGTTCTGCAAGCCGCTCGCCTTCCAGCTGGCGGCGGTCCGTTTCGTGCGCGGCGTGTTCGGCGGCGAACCGGCGCTGATCCAGGCGCACGAGCCGCTGCACACCCACCTCGTGCCGCCGGCCTTCTCCGCGGACCTGCTGAAGAGCGTGGTCGCCACCGTCGCCACCAACCACCCCGTCAACACCGGGGTGTACGCGCCCCAGGTCCGGGCGGCGCTGGACGAGCTGGGCGCAGGGGGCGACCTCGACCGGTACGCCGACCCGCCCGAGGAGGACACGGTGCTGGCGGCGGCCCTGCGCGCGCACCTGCCCGGTACCCGCCTGTACGAGCCGGGGCCGCCGGACCACCTGAGCATCATGTCCCTGGTCCACGACCACTGCGACGGCGTCGACTTCCTCTGCGAGGGCCAGCGCGAGTTCTACGCCGGCTTCGCGGGGACGCCCTTCGAGCCCCGCTACCGGCAGCTCACCGTCAGCGCGGTCACCGCCCGCAACGCGCACAAGCACTTCGTGGGCGGCTGCGGCATCTCCGACAGCTGGCTGGCCCGCGACGAACGGGCCGTGGACCGGGCCGGGGTGCTGCGGGGCCTCGGCCTCGACCCGGCCCTGCCGACCTTCTACCACGCCGCCCGCTACGCGGTGCACCACAAGGGGCAGCTGGAGCTCATGCGGGCCGTGGAGCAGGTGCTCGAGGAGGGCGTGCGGGCGAACTTCGTCATCCGGTGTGCCTCCGCCGGCGGCGCCGCCGCCGACCCGTACTTCGCGTCCGTCGCCGACCGGCACCGCGGCCGGCTGCACCTGGACTGGCGGATGGTGGGCGAGGACACCCTCTTCGAGCACGCCGTCGCCGCCGACTTCTGCCTCTTCCCGTCCAAGTACGAGCTGGACACCTTCCTGATCGCCCAGGGCGAGGCCATGGCCTGCGGGGCTGTGCCCATCGCCACCGCGCAGGACGGCACCCGCCACTTCGGCCACGCCTTCGACTTCCGTGCGCCGGACGCCACCGGGTTCGCCGTCGCCCGCTCCTTCCGGCAGGACGATCCGCTGCTCGCGCGGGCGCTCGCCGAGCGGATCCGGGAGGCCGTCGGCCTGATGGCGGACGAGCCGCAGGAGTACCTGCGGCTGTCCCGCAACGCCCGCGACCGGGCCCGGTCGTTCACCTGGGAGCGGAGCACCTCGCTGCGGGCGGAGCGGTTCCGTGCGCTGTACCCGCCGGTGTCGGCGCCCTCGCCGGAGGCCGGGGCCGCGCCCGTTCCCGGGCCCGCGGCGGCCCCGCCCCCGGCGGGGCGGGCGGTCGTCCGCAGCCACGGCGGCGGGTGGAGCCTTGCCTTCCGCGGCGAGGAGGCCCTGGCCGTGGCGGCCTTCGTCGGCGGCGCAGGCGCGGCCGTCGCCGCGCACCCGCTCACGCGCACGGGCGGCGGCTTCAGCGCCGCCTTCCCCGGCTCGCCGCCGGCCGGGGGCGTGGCCCTGCTGGTCACGCTGGAGCGGGGGCGCTACCGGTGGCAGGTGGCTCCGGTGTAGCCGGCGCCGGTTCGTGCCCGTGCGTTCACCGCAGCCGTTCGAAGGTGTTGTTGCGGGCGGCGGCCGTCAGGGGGCCGGCGGCCGCGGAGCCGGTGGGGGTGAGGGCATCGGCCAGGCGCAGCGGTCCCGGAGCGGCTGCCAGGTCCTCCAGGGTGACCGGGCGCCCGGAGCCGTCCGCGATCACGTGCTGCCAGTTGGGGTGCTCGTCGTCGGCGGTCCCGGGCAGGTTCTGCGAGCGTACGTCGCCCACCGCGTCCGGCAGCCAGACACCGGTCAGGAGGGCCGGTGTCCGGGCGAGGTAGCGGTGCAGGGCCAGGGTGTCGGCCGACGGTCCGTCCGGTGCCGTGCTCTCGGGGCCGGTCGTCAGGCCCATGCGCTCCAGCTCCTCCCGCCACGCCCGTACCTCTGCTGCCGCCGTCTCGCGTTCCTGCTCCAGCGGGCCGTTCAGCATGCCGTGCCGGTCGAGCTGCTCCAGGTGGAGGCCGCCGAGCCGGGCCGCCGTGCTGGGCAGGTCGTGCGTGGTCACGGTGGCCAGGCAGCCCTCGCGCCACTGTCCGGCCGCCAGGGGCCGGCCGTCCCCGTCCCGTTCGAACCACAGCACCGACGTGCCGAGGATCCCGTGGTCGGCGAGGAGTTCCCGTACCCCGTCCTCGACGGTGCCGAGGTCCTCCCCGACCACCATCGCGCCGGCCCGGTGGGCCTCCAGCACCAGCACGGCGAGCATCGCCTCGTGGTCGTACCGTACGTAGGCGCCCTCGGCGAGCGGCCGCCCGCGCGGCACCCACCACAGCCGGAACAGGCCCAGTACGTGGTCCATGCGCAGGGCGCCCGCGTGCCGCAGCACTCCGCGCAGCAGGTCGGCGAAGGGCGCGTATCCGGCCTGGGCGAGCCGGTCCGGGCGCCACGGCGGCTGCTGCCAGTCCTGGCCGAGGGCGGTGAACGCGTCCGGCGGGGCGCCGACGGTGATGCCGGGTGCGAAGAGGTCCTGCAGGGCCCAGGTGTCGGCGCCGCCCGGGTGCACGCCGACCGCGAGGTCGTGGACGACACCCACCGCCATGCCGGCGTCCTTCGCCGCCCGCTGTGCGTGCTGCAGCTGCCGGTCCACCGTCCAGGCCAGCCACCGGTGGAACTCCACCTCCTCGGCCAGCTCGGTGCGGGCCCGCTCGACCGAGGCGCCGCGCGGGTCGCGCAGGGCGGCCGGCCATTGCCGCCAGTCCGGTCCGTGCCGTTCGGCCAGGGCGCGGTAGGTGGCGAAGTCGTCCAGCCGGCGGCCCTCGCGCCGCAGGAACTCCTCGAAGGCGACCTGCAGCCCCGGGCTCCGGGCCACCCTGAACAGCAGCTGCAGCGCCTCCCGCTTGACCTCCCACACCGCGTCCCGGTCGATCAGGGCGTTCCCGTCGAGGACCCGGGCGCGCAGGGCGCCGGCGCGTTCGGCGATCGCTTCGGCGCTGCGGCGTCCGGCCGCGTCCAGGTAGGCGTACTCGGGGACGTCCTCGATGCGCAGGTGGACCGGGTCGGGGTAGCGGCGCGAGGAGGGCCAGTACGGCGAGTGGCCCGCCGTGGCCGCGGGCAGCATCGTGTGGAGCGGGTTGACCAGGAGGAATCCGGCGCCGAGGGCGCCGCCGGACCACTGGGCGAGGTCGGCCAGGTCGCCGAGGTCGCCCATGCCCCACGAGCGCTGCGAGAGCGCCGAGTACAGCTGCGCGGTGAACCCCCACGACCTGCCGTCCGGGGTCCGCACCCGGGCGGGGGTCGAGATCAGGGCGGCCCGGGCGCTGCGTCCGTCGGCGGTGGACAGTTCCAGGCTGTGGTAGCCGAGCGGGAGCCGCTCGGGCAGGACCCCGCCCGGGGCCTCCAGCCGTCCGCCCTGCTCCAGGCCGATCCACAGCCTCGCCCCGGGGGGCACCGGTACGGTCTTCGGCCGCCCGGCCCGTGCGACCACGCAGAGCGGCAGCAGCCGGTCGGTCTCGGCTGCGCGCGCCCGGTCGAGGGCCGAGCGGACGAGCGCGGGGGTGGAGGCGTCCACGTCGAGGGCGGCGAGCACGCCGACGAGGGCTGCGGGGCTCACGGTGACCTCGGTGCCGTCCCACGCCGTGTGGGACGTGTCGACGCCGTGGAGGCGTGCGAGTTCGAGGAGGTCGTCCGACAGGGGTGGCGTGGGCGGCATGGGCGTCATGGGTGCTCCTGGGGAGGGAGGTTTCGGGCGGGGGCGGCGTGCGGGGCGCCCGGTCAGGTCAGCCGGAAGACCCGGGTCGGCGACTTCGAGGGGTCTCCGGGCCGCAGGTGCAGCTCGCCGCGGGCGGGCAGCAGCACCGCGGCGGCCACCGTGCGCTCCTGGCGCACGTCCCCGTTGGCGGGGACGCAGATGGGCCGTGCCGAGAGGGCGGCGAAGTGGTCCTCGGCGCCGGCGTCGGCGGGAAGGGCCGCCAGGGCGGCGCGGGCGGCGTCGAGCCGCTTGAGCGAGGAGCGCCGGGCGAAGACGTTGAGCTCGTCTCGGGGGGCGAAGTCCGGGTCGAGGAAGTGGTTGGTGTGGGCGGTCTCGGGTCCTTCGGTCTGCCGCCATGCGCCGTCGAGGTGCTCCACGCAGACGGCGCGCGTCGCATCACAGAGCGTCAAGGAGCGGGAACTGGCGAGCGGGAGGGTGCGCAGCAGGGCCAGCGCGCCGTCGACGTCGTCGGCGTGGTCCAGTACGTGGCGGATGGCCAGGTACGGGGGGACGCCCGGCCGCCAGCGGCCGCCGAGCACCAGGTTCAGCCCGACGGCGAGGCCGGAGCTGTTGAGGCCGAGGTAGCCGTGCAGTCCGCCGAAGCTCAGCAGCAGCGAGCGCCGGGGCGAGCCGGTGCGGGCCAGGTCCAGGACGGCGATCTGGTCGTCCAGGTTGCCGTTCAGGTCGACGGTCTGCGCGAGTACGGGCTCCTGTCCCGGGGAGGCCGTGCCCGTGCGGGCGTAGGTGGTGCAGTCGCCCGCGGTCGGCACCTTGCGGTAGCCCATGATCTCCCGCCGCAGCTGCAGCAGGTAGGCCTGCTCGACGCTGAGGCCGGCTCCGGCGGCCAAGCCCTCGGTCTCGGCCGCGAGGTCGGGTACGGCCGCCTCGATCTCGGCCCGGTAGGCGGCGACGACGGGCGCCAGCTCGGCCTCGTCGACGGGGCGGGGCAGCAGCAGGTTCAGCCGGCACAGCGCATCGCCGACGAAGGCCTGCAGGTCCGCGGCGCGTGCGCGGCCGTGGTGCAGGCCGAGGGCGTAGGGGTCGCCCTCGGCCCGTACGAAGGGGATCGGGCCGTGCACCGGGCTCAGGCCCCCGTGGCGGCGTGCGCCGCGTCCGGGACCGCGAGCAGGTGCTCCTTGACGCTCGGCCACTCGGCCCGCAGCACGCTGTAGAAGATCGCGTCGCGACGGCGGCCGCCGGGCATGTAGTTGAAGCTGCGCAGCGTGCCCTCCTCGACGGCGCCGATGTTGCGCAGGGCGCGGCGGGCGCGCTCGTTGAGGATGTCGGTCTTGAACTCGACGCGCTCGGCCTGCAGCGTTTCGAAGGCGTGCTGCAGCATGAGGAACTTCGCCCAGCGGTTGACGCCCTGGCCGCGGAAGTCGCGGCCGAGCCAGGACCAGCCGATCTCCAGGCGCCGATCGGCCTCGGCCATGTTGCCGAAGCTCATGCTGCCGGCGGCGCGCCCGGTGTGCTGGTCGGTGATGTGGAAGACCACGCGCCGTCCCGCCTCCTGGTCGGCGAGGGAAGCGTCGAAGAACGCGGTGTAGTCCTCGTCGGTGTCGACGCGGCTGACGAAGTAGTCCCAGATGTTCGGGTCGAGGGCGAGGGCGTGGAGCGAGGCGCGGTGCTCCTCGGTGATCGGCTGCAGCAGGACGTGCTCGTTCTCCAGCACGGCGGGTGCGGCGGTGGTCCAGTTCATGTGGGGCGTCCCTGTCTCGTTCGGGGTGGGGCTCGGCGGGGCGGGAGCCGGCCGGGGAGGGGGTCAGGCGACGATGCCTGCCTGCGCGGACTCGATCTCGGCGGCGAAGGCGGCCCGGATCCGCGGCCTGAGCGGCTTGTACTGGGAGGACAGCAGGCCGGACGCGATGGTGAACGGCTCCGGCGCCACGATGACCCGGCTGATGCGTTCGTGGCGCGGGCCCAGTGCGTTGGCGGTCTCCAGCTGGGCGGCGATCGCGGCCTCGTCGGGGACCTCGTCGGCCGGTGAGACGACGGCGACCAGTTCGGAGCGGTCGGAGCCGAACAGGACGCACTCCTCGATCGCCGGGGACCGGCGCATCCGTTCCTCGATGGGCCGGACCGCGATGTTGCGCCCGTTGCCGAGGGCGATGACGTCGTCGGCGCGTCCGGTGACGAACAGGAAGCCGTCCTCGTCGACGTAGCCGACGTCGCCGGTGCGGACGGTGCCGTCCGGGGCGAAGATCCGCTCGGAGGCGCCGGGTTCGGCGTAGCTGTAGCCGCGGCCCACCGGGAAGTCGCTGCGCACGCTGATGTTCCCCTGCTCGTCGAGCAGGACCTGCTTGCCGGTGACGACCCGGCCGACGCTGCCCTCCTTGTGGGCGCCGGGGTGGTTCTTGGTGACGATGCAGGTCTCGTTCATGCCGTAGCCCTCGTAGACGGGCAGTCCGCAGGCGGCGAAGAAGGCGAGCATCGAGGCTCCGGCCGGGGCGGATCCGGTCCACAGGTAGCGCACCCGGTCGCCGAAGAGCTGCCGGGCCGCGTCCCGCAGGGCCTGCCCGGGGTCGGCGGACGTCTCGGCGGCGCGGGCCGCCCGGGTCTCGATGTGCCGTTTGGCCAGCTCGTAGAAGGCGGGTACGCCCATCACCACCGTCGGTGCGGTCCGGCGCAGCGCGGGGAAGGCCGAGCCGTAGGTGCTGATGGTGAGGTCGTGGCCGAAGCAGAGCGCGGAGTACACCCAGTAGCGCTGCTGGAGCAGGGACAGGGGCAGGAAGACGAACAGTTCGTCGCCGGGGCCGTGCGCGAACATCTCCTGTACGGCGCGCAGCGAGCTGTCGATGCTGCCGGCCGTGGCCGCGAGTCCCTTGGGCGTGCCGGTGCTGCCGGAGGTGAACTTCAAGGTGGTGGGCTCGTCGGCGGCGTACGAGATCTGCGGCAGCGGCTGCGGGGACGGCCCCGGCTGCGCGGCCAGGGTCCGTGCCTCGGCGACGGAGAGGATCCCGGCGTGCGCGTCGACCGCGTCCGCCTCGTCGGTGAAGAGCAGGGTGAGCGCGTACTGCTCCATGAGCGCGCGGCCGGGGGCGAACTTGCCGGCCTCGAAGCCCGCGGTCAGGACGCCGAGCCGCAGCGCGGCGAGGTCCAGCAGGACCCATTCCAGGCAGTTGGCGGCGACGATCCCGATGCGGTCACCGCGCCGCAGGCCGCGCCGCTGCAGGGCGGCGGCGAGGTTCCCGGCCATCGTGTACAGCTCTTCGAGGGGGTAGGACTCGGTGGGCCCGGCCCCCCGGAAGGTGATCCGGTGGCCCGGTGCGGGGGCCGTGGTGACCAGCTGGTTCAGTGCCGAGTGGGTCATGCCCGCTCACGTCCGTCCCCGGTCACGGGGGTGAAGAACACCCGGTCCGCGAGGTCGACCGCGGTGCCCGGCGCCACCAGGGCCGCCACCTGCGGCCACTGCGCCGGCTCGCCGGCGTCGCCGCCCAGGGCGGACGAGAGGCGGGCGGCGAAGCGCGGCATGACCGGGGCGGCGCACCGGGCGAGGAGCTGCGCGGCGGCGAGTTCGAGGGCGACGGCGGTACGGGATTCGCTGCTCCAGTCCTCGAGGCCCGCCGTGGAGGCCTCCAGGGCGGAGAAGCGGACCGCGTCGCGGACCAGTGCGCCGAGCTCCTCGGCGGCCTGGTTCAGGGAGAAGGCGTCGGCGCCCAGCGCGACCGAGAGGGCGCGCCTGCGGTTCTCCAGCCGGGCGAGGAAGGCCGAGTGCTCCGGCCGCCAGCGTCCGGCGTCCGGCGCGAGCCCGCCGTACTCCTTCTGCACGCGCTCGCCGAGGTCCTGCAGCCAGCGCTGCCAGGTGCCGATCAGCTCCTCGTCCAGCAGGCGCCCGAAGGCGGCCGTCTCGAAGTTGGTGCGGCGGCCCTCCGGGCGGGTGCGGGCCAGGAAGTAGCGCACCGCGTCGACCGAGTCGGGGGTCAGGATGTCCTTGCCCCAGATGGCGTGGCGGCGGCTGGTGGAGAACTTGGCCCCCTCCAGCAGGTAGAACTCGTTGACGTGGTAGTCGATGTCGGCCTTCCAGCCCGGGTGCGCGAGCTTGTACAGCGCCGGGTAGAGCACCGAGTGGTAGAAGCTGTTGTCGTACCCGAAGAAGTGGACGATCTTCCAGTCGTCGGCGGGGGCCGCGGCCTGCCACGGGCGGCCGATCCGGCGGCCGAGGGCCTGGATGCCGTGCAGGAAGCCGTAGGCCATCTCCGGCCACACCCATACGACCTGGCCCTTCGCGGCCGGCTCGGCGGGCTCGACGCCCCAGTCGGAGGGGTGGGTGAGGGCGACGTCGTAGGGGGCGCGCCGGAAGATCCGGTGGGCCAGTTCGCGCAGCCGGGCCGGGGTGCGGCCGGCCCGCTGGTGCTCCTCGACGTGCCGGCGGTGCTCGTGCAGCGGCAGCATGTAGCGGGTGGTGCTGCCCTCGCGGGGCTTGGTGCGGTCGGCGGAGGCCACCGGGTCGATGAGGTCCACGACGGAGTTGGGCTCCCCGCACTCCTCGCAGATGTTGCCGCTGGTGGTGCTGTAGCAGGTGGGGCAGGCGCCGGTGACGTCCACCTCGTACAGGTACCGGCCGGTGGCGGCGTCGAACAGGGCGGGCGCCTCCTTGGCCTCGACGCCGCCGGAGGCGACCAGGCGGGAGAAGAACTCCCTGAGGGCCGGCGGGTAGGTGTCGTCGGCGTTGGTGACGGTGTACTGGTCGGGTTCCGCGTCCAGCAGCTTCAGCGTCGCGGCGATCTCCGCGCTGAAGTGGGCCGCGGTCTCGGCGGGTTCGCGTCCGTCGCGCCGGGCGGCCGCCTGGACGTAGCTCTGGAAGTCGTCGCTGCCCGTCAGGTGCCAGGCCTCGGCGCCGTTCATCCGCTGGAAGCGGACGTACGCGTCGGCTCCGAGGTAGGGGCCGGAGAGGTGGCCCAGGTGCAGGTCGCCGTTGGGCGTGGGCGGGGTGGAGAACACGAACTGGGGGCGGCCGGCGAGCCGTCCGCCGCCCTGTGCGGCGGCCGCTCCGGCGCGGTGGGCGTCGCGCCAGTACATGGTCAGGAACACCAGGTCGTCCTCGCCGGTGTTCTCCAGCACATGGGTCTCGAAGGGCTCGAAGACGACCATCGAGCCGGCTCCGACGCTTCGGCGCTGCCCGTCGACGACCACCTCGCCCTGTCCGGCGGTGATGACGAAGGCCTCGGTCTCGTCGTGCCGGTCGGGGTCGGAGGCGCGGCCCGGGGCGACCCGGCCCCAGCCGGCGCCGACCCCGGCTCCCTCGATCCCGTACATCTCGATGCCGAGGGCGGCGCGCAGGGCCTGCGGGTCGAACTTGCTGATGATCATGTGAAGCTCCTTGACGCGACGGTGTGCGGCGGCAGCGGCGGCGCCACGGTGGAGGAAGTGCGGGCCGGCCCGAGGAGTGCGGCGGCGGCCTCGGCGGCCATCGCCGGGGCGAGCCGGTATCCGGAGCCGTTGGCCGCCCCGGCGAAGACGACGTTGCGGTGCGGGTCGACGGGCCGGACGACGGGGGCGCGGTCGGGGCTGTACGCGTCGCAGAAGACCCGGCCGGTCGTGCACAGCGGCGCCAGCTCGGGGGCGAAGCGGGCCAGGGCCGTGTGGGCCTCGTCGATCTCCACGGGGGTCAGGTGGCCCGCCACGTCGTCGGGCGAGACGTCCCACTGCCGGCAGGTGTAGCTGAACAGCCAGTGGCCGCGGTGGTGCAGGGGCAGGAGGAACGCGTCGGTGTCCTCGAAGACGACCACGCCGTCCCCGAGCAGCGGCCGCCGTTCGACGTGCAGGGCCACCACCTTCTTGACGCGCAGGGCGAGCGGTTCCAGCCAGGGGGCCCAGGCGGGGTCGGCGAGCCACGGGCCGGGGGCGAGCAGCACCTTGGCCGCGCGCAGTGTCCCGCCGGAGCCGAGTTCCAGTGCGACACCGTCGGCGCCGGACGCCATGGCGGTGACGCGGGTGCCTTCCAGGAAGCGGACCTCGGGCCGCAGCGCCGCGGCGAGGGCCTGTGCGACGCCCTGTACGTCGCCGTACTGGCCGCCCGAGACCTGCCAGGCGAGGTGGTCCGCGGGCAGCGCCGCGAGGACGCCGGGGACCGCGTCGGTGCGGCTCAGCCCGGCTCCCGGCAGGTACGCCTCCTGCAGGCGCGGCGTGGAGCTCTCGTGGGCGACCACGGTGGTGCCCACCTCGTACACCGGCAGTCCCGGCATCTCGGCCTTCAGAGCGCGGTAGCCGAGCTCGCTCGCCTGCGCCATCCGCCGGACCCGCTCCGACGCGCCGCGGGGGAAGTGCAGTCCGGCGGAGCGGCGGCTCGCGCCGCTGCCGACGGCCTCGCGGTCGATGACGGCGACCGACGTGCCCGGGCGGCGGGCCAGGATCTCGCGGGCCGTCATGCAGCCGACGATGCCGGCCCCGACGACCGCGACGTCCACGTACCCGTCCCCGCTGCTCAGGCGGCCCATGTGGGCTCCGTCCCGAGCGAGGGCTTCGCCGACCATTCGATGAACGACGGCAGCTGCTCGTCGGAGCGCACCCCGCGCAGCCGGTCCGCGATGCGCTGCGAGCGCCAGGCGTTCAGGCTCAGGTTCGGGTCGGCGAGCCCGCGCTGGCCGCGGGTGGCGTTCTGCACGAAGATGTTGCGGTCCGCCGGACCGTCCCAGCGCACCGCGTAGCTCTCGTCCACGCGCAGTTCGTCGCCCTCGCGTTCCAGCCGGTCCGCGATCGGGGCGAGGAAGTCCGGGCCGGCCGGGCGGAATCCGGTCGCCCAGATGACGACGTCGGCGTCGATGAGCTCCTGCCGGCCCGGCTGGTCGTTGTGCTGCAGGGCGATCTCCCGGCCCGAGCCGTCCGCGCCGGTGAGCTGCTCCACGGAGCGGTTGGGGTAGAGGGCGAAGACGTCGTGGGCGCCCTCGATGAAGCGCAGGACGTACAGCCGCTGGTAGATCTCCCGCAGGGTGGACTCGGAGATGCCGTCGCTGGAGAGCACGTTCTTGCTGTTGAAGGCCTCGCGCGTGGCGCGGTCGAGGCGGAAGAAGTGCTCCGAATGGCAGGGCATGTAGAAGTCGTTGGTGAACGGCGAGTCGTCGATCGGGAAGTAGTTGGCGCGCCGGGACACCCACGACACGCGCCGGGGCAGCTCGTCGCCGGTGCGCGAGAGCAGGTCGAGGACCGCCTCGGCGCCCGACTGGCCGCCGCCCACGACGCACACCCGCTTGCCGCCGAGCGCGCCCGCGCGCAGCGCGAACTCGTTCACGTGGAACTGGTCGGCCGCGCCGGCCTCCGCCTGCGGCGGCATCCAGGGCCGGGTGCCGACGCCGACGGCGATGTTGTCCGCCCGTACCGTGCGCCGGTCCGTGCGCACCACGAACTCGGTGTCGAAGTCCACGGAGAGCACCTCCTCGCCGAAGGCGAGTCCCGGGATGCGCTCGCTGGCCCAGCGCATGTAGTTGCGGAACTCCTGCCGGGGCAGCGCGTCGAACTGGGCGTTCAGGAAGTGGTAGATCTTCCCCTGGTCGTGCAGGTAGGCCAGGAACGAGAACGGGTTGGTCGGATCGGCGAGCGTGACCAGGTCCTTGAACAGCGAGACCTGCAGCGAGGCGCCGGGGATCTGCTGCCCCTCGTGCCAGCCGAAGGCCGCCTTCTTCTCGAGGAAGAGGGTGCTCACCTGGGAGTGCCCGTGCAGCAGCGACGCCAGGCTCAGGTTGGCAGGACCGACACCGATGCCGACGCAGTTGTAGTGCAGGTCTTTTCGTTCGGTTGCTTCGTGAGCCATTTCCGGATTGCGCCCTTCCGATCCGATCCGGGTTGTCCGGGAGGTGTGACGAACTAGATTTCGCCTCCATCCTTGGCCCCGGCCCCCGGGCAGGGGCAGCCCCTCCTTCGGGTATGCCTGCCACGCCAGGGCCGAAGGTGCGCCCATGTGCGCCTTGGGCGCGCCGCACCGCCCGGCAACCCTTTTGGTCGTCACCCAGCGACGAAGAAGGGCACTTCCGCCATGGACGCCACGCAGACCGCAACGGACCGCGACCTCACCGCCGACGTCATCGCCTCGGTCGCCGCGATCGCCAAGCAGGCGCCGGACACCATCACCGGCCGGACCCGCTTCCACCAGGACCTGGACTTCGACTCCACGAACGTCCTGGAGCTGCTGATGCGGATCGAGGCCGACCTCGACATCGAGTTCGACCCCGACACCTTCGGGACCACGGCCTTCGAGACGGTCGACAGCCTCGTGGGCTTCGTCCGCCGGACGCTGCAGGGCTAGGCCATGCACACGCAAGAGGCCCTGGCGGACGGCGTCAGGACGAGGCTGCGCGACACCGCCCGCGAGGACGGCGCCGTCGCCGCACTGACCGCGCTGCACCGGTCGGCCGGTCCGGACGCCCTGGTCCACGGGCCGGCCGGGCATGTGGTCGCCCCCGCCGTGCTCGTCGCCGGCGCCACCCGCACCGGACGTCCCGGCGCCCTCGCGCCCCGTCGCGGCGAGGGGGAGCGCGACCTGACCACCCCGCTGCTGGCGGCCCTGGGGCTCGCGGCCCTGCGGGTGCCCCCTGGCTCCCGGGTGCACTCCGCGGACCGGGACACGGGCTGGGACGCGGACCGGGACACGGACTGGGACACGGCCGTGGTCTGGCTGCGGCTGGGGCTGACCCGTCGCCTCGTCGACTCCGTCCTGGCCCACCTGGCCGCCCGCACCTTCGGCGACACCCCGCTGCTGCGCCAGCCGGTGGTCAAGACCGAGCTGGCCGCCGTCGGCGTCTCCCTCCTGGAGGCCGAGAGCGCCCTGACGGCGGGCCCGGCACCGGACGCCTCGGCAGTGCGCCAGCTCCACGAGGTGCTGACCGCCGCCGACCGGTCGCTGGTGCGGCTGCTCGGCGCCTGGGGGCTGGCCTGCGACGGGCCGGGCGCCACGGCCTTCGTGTCCCACGTACTGGCGGATGCGTACGCTCCGCCGGCCCTCCACCCGTACGAGGAGGCGGCATGACCGGCACCGGCACCGACCTGGCGGACCCGCGGCTGCGCGCGCTCCAGCAGTACGTACGGGCCGAGGCCCCCGCGCTGCGCGCCGCCGCCCGTGAACTGGACAGGCATCCCGATGGTTCGACTCTGTACCCGAAGACTGCGCTACTTGATCGCCTCGCGACGCTGCAGATCCCGCGCGAGTACGCTCCCGACCCGCTGATCCTGGACGGGGAGGAGTTCCACCTCCTCAGCGCGACCGAGCGGGTGGTCTTCCACGAGGAGGCCGCGGCCCACGGGGACGCCTCCCTGCTCCTGGCCGCGCCGGGCTCCCTCACCGCCGGCATGCTGGTGGCCTCCCTCGGCGACGGTGCGCAGCAGGAGCGCTTCTTCACCTCCCTGCAGTCCTCCCCCACCTGGACCTTCCTGGCCATGACGGAGCCGCAGGGCGGCTCGGACGCGACCGCCCTTCGGACCACCCTCGAAGCGGCGCCCGACGGCGAGGGCTTCCTGTTGAACGGCACCAAGCGGTTCATCGGCAATGCGCACCGCGCCCGCACCGGCGTCGTCACCGTCCGCACCGGCCCCGGCCCGCTCGGCATCCGCTGTGCGCTCGTCGACACCGCCGCCCCGGGGTTCACGGCCTCCCCGCTCGCCACCCTCGGCATGCGCGGCGTGCTCGGCAGCATGGCCTTCGAGCAGGTGCGCGTCCCGGCCGAGGACCTGCTCGGCAGCCATCTCCCGCCCACGCGCCGGGGCATGTGGGGCTGGCTCCACTCCTTCAACCTGCTGCGCTGCGTGGCCGCCGCCCTGGCCGTCGGCCTGGCCCGCGCCACGCACGACTACCTCGCCGGGCACGTCGCACCGGCCCGGCTGGGGCCGCTGGCCGCCCGGATCCACCGCGTCCGGGCCCTGACCCACGAGGCGGCCCGGGCCGTGGACGCCGACCCCGCCACGGCCGTGCTCCCGGCCGCGGCGAAGACCGCCGCGGCCTCGCTCGCCGAAGCGGTCACCGCCGGGGCGCTGGAGCTGCTGGGGCCCGGCGCCCGGCTCGACCACCCGCTCCTCGACAAGTGGGCCCGTGACGCCCACGGGTTCGACCCGATGGAGGGCACCGCCCACATCCAGGCCCTGACGGTGTTCCCGTCGCTGCAGCGCTGACCGGGCCCGCCGCGGGGTCCGTACACACCACCCCTTGACCCGTCCCAGGACTCCCGGAAGGAGGAGAACCGGATGACGACGCTCGACCTCACCGCCCCGGATCCCGCCGGCCGGGACACCGCCGGGGCGATCCGCCCGGGAGAGGTGCACGTCTGGCACGTCCCCCTCGACGGGGTCCCACGGGCCGGCCGTGACCGCTTCGCCGCGGCGCTCGGGCCGCAGGAGCGCGACCGCCGGACCGCCTACCGCACCCCTGCGGCGCGGGCCCGCTACACCGTCGCCCACGGGGCGCTGCGCCTGCTCCTCGGCCACTTCCTCGGGATCCCGGCCCCCGATGTGCGTATCCACCGCGGCCCGTTGGGCAAGCCCGAGCTCGACCCCGCCGCGGCCGACGCCGCCCCGGACCTGCGCTTCAGCCTCAGCCACGTCCATGGCCGGGCCCTGGTCGCGCTGACCCTGGGGCGCGCCGTCGGCATCGACCTCGACCAGCCGCGCCCCGGCTTCCCGCTGGAGGCCTTCGCCCGCCGCTACTTCCCCGCGCCGGAACGGGACCTCGTCCTCTCCGCGGGGCCCACGGCCGCCGACCGGGAGCGGATGTTCCTGCGGCTGTGGACCCGCAAGGAGGCCCTCGTCAAGGCGGCCGGATCCCGGATGGCCCTCGGTGTGCGCCAGCCGGTCTGCGGCGCGGCCGGCCCCACGTCCGCCCCGGCGCAGGTCCGCCCCCGCCATCCCGGCCTCCACGGCACCTGGACGGTGCAGAACCTCCCGCCGCCGGGCGCCGGCCCGGGTCCGCCGTCCGCGGCGTCCGCGGCCGTGGCCGCCCTCGCCCTCTCCGGTACCGACCCGTACCGCATCGTCACCCGCACCGCGTAGACCTCACCCCACCACCCACGAAGGACAAAGCCGATGATCGTACTTGGCCTGAGCGGTCTCCCCAACGCCCAAGACCACCTCCTGAAGTCCACCGCTTCCGCGCACCCGCTCGACGAGCGCAACGTGCAGGGCCTGGACAGCGCCGCCTGCCTCGTGGTGGACGGAAAGATCGTCGCCGCCGCCTCCGAGGAGCGCTTCAACGGGGACAAGGGCACCGGCCGCTTCCCCGCGGCCGCCATCAACTACGTCCTCGCCGCCGCCGGCATCGGCAAGGACCAGGTCGACGCCATCGCGCACGGCTTCAACTACGACCGCCACCGCCGCATCTTCTCCGGCGCCGCCCAGGAGTACTTCGACGCCGTCCTCACCGGCGACACCATGGTCGAGGCGCTGCAGAACGCGGGCTGGAGCGACGTGAAGGACCGCTTCCACCCGGTCGACCACCACCTCGCCCACGCCGCCTCCGCGTACTACCCCAGCGGCTTCGACTCCGCCCTGTGCATCGTCTCCGACGGCATGGGCGAGACCGAGTCCCTCTCGGTCTACCGGGCCGCCGAGGGCCGCCTGGAGAAGATCCACACCCAGCCGATCTCCGAGTCCCTGGGCTTCCTGTACTCCATCTGCACCCGATTCCTGGGCTTCGCCTCCAACTCCGACGAGTACAAGGTGATGGGCCTCGCCGCGTACGGGGACCCCGCCCCCTTCCGCGACCTGTTCGCCGAGCTCGTCACCTTCGACGAGGCCACCGGCTCCATCCACGTCAACTGGCCCCAGGGCGCCCTGCGCAACCCGGAGCTCGGCTACCCCAAGGCCATGGAGTACCTCTCCGCCCGCGCGTTCCCGGCCACCGCCGAGCAGGACGGCTCCGTGGTCCCCGCCCACGCCGACTTCGCGGCCGCCCTCCAGGCCCGTCTGACCGAGATGCTCGTCGCGCTCGTCACCCACTGGCTGGAGCGGACCGGCGAGAGCTCCCTGTGCCTGGCCGGCGGCACCTTCCTCAACTGCAAGGCCAACCAGTGGATCTGTGACATCCCGGCCGTGGAGCGCGCCTTCGTCCAGCCCGCCTCCGGTGACGACGGCACCTCCCTCGGCAGCGCCCTGTACGTGACGCAGCAGCTCGGCGCCCCGTACGCCGCCGACGCCACCGGCTTCCAGCCGTACACGGGGCCCTCGTACACCGCCGACGAGGTCCGCCGCGTCCTGGAGGAGCGCAGCGAGGCCGGCGACGTCGAGTGGACCCACGTCGGGCTGACCGCCGACTACTACGCCTCCGCCGCCCGGGACCTGGCCCAGGACCGGATCATCTCCTGGTTCCACGGGCGCATGGAGTTCGGCCCGCGCGCCCTCGGCAACCGCTCCATCCTGGGGCTGCCCAAGGGGGACCGCATCAAGGAGCGCATCAACAGCCTGGTGAAGTTCCGCGAGCCCTTCCGTCCGTTCGCTCCCGCCGTCCTCGACGAGGACGTACACCGGCTCTTCAAGACCCGCGCCCTGGCCCCGACCCGCTACATGCTCTGCACCGCGCAGGTGCACGAGGAGCAGCGCGCGGCCGTGTCCGGAATCGTCCACGCGGACGGCTCCGCCCGCATCCAGGAGGTCCGGCGCGAGTACAACGCCCCCTTCTGGTCGCTGCTGAAGGCGGTCAAGGAGGAGACCGGCACCGGGTGCGTGGTCAACACCTCCTTCAACGTCAAGGGCCAGCCCCTGATCATGGACCCCCGCACCGCGGTGGAGACCTTCCTGCGCACCTCCCTCGACCGGCTCTACATCGAGGGCTTCATCGTGCAGAAGGCCGCGAGGTCCTGAGCCCTCCCGCAGCCCCGCTGACCGTTTCCGTCCCGGCCCCGGCGCCGGGGACGGAAACGGTCAGTGCCGTTTCCGTCCTGCCCTCATCCCTTCCGGGGCGCACCGCGGCGCGGAAAACTCGTCATCACACCGGGGACGCCCGAGACAACCGAACGGCCGAGGCAACTGGCCACGCATGCACGGCAGTTGCACTTCACCGCTCACCGATCTTCGAGGAGTCCCCATGTCCAAGCTCACCACCGCCGCCAAGACCTCCCTGCTCGTCGCCACGGCCGTCCTGACGCCGCTCCTGCTGACGCAGCCCGCCTCGGCCGACGAGCAGCCCGCACCGACCACGGCGACGACCACCGCCACGACCGCCCCCCAGGGCACGGGCAAGGACTCGATGGTCTGGGACTGACCCGCCGGCGTCCGAGGCGGAGCGGAAGCCCAAGCGATCCCCGTCGACTCACGGCGAGCCGACGGGGATGGCTTGGGCTTCTGCTACGTGGGGAGGCGGAAGCCGTTGAAGAGGTCGTCCAGGCCGCGCAGGGCCAGGGCGGTGGGCGCGGCGCGGACCGCTGCGTTGCGGGCGGCTGCCGCCACCGGGTTGCGCAGGGCGCCCAGGCGGCCGGCCCGGCGGGCGCGCAGCCGGATCGCGTCGGTGCGGGTGCGGCGGGCCGCGGTGTATGCGGCCAGGGCTGCCGGGACGGCGTCCTCGGCGTCCGGGGCGTCGCCGGGCGGGAGGACGTGGGCCAGGACCGCCGCGTCCTCGATGGCCTGGCAGCCGCCCTGGCCGAGGTTGGGGGCCATGGCGTGGGCGGCGTCGCCCAGCCAGGCGATGCGGCCGTGGTGGAGGGACGGCAGCGGGGCGGCCAGGTCGTGGAGGTCGTTCTGCAGGACGGCGGTCGGGGCCAGGCGGCTGACCCGGTCCAGCAGGGCCGGGATCGGGTCGTGCCACGCGCCGAAGCGGCGCAGGAGTTCGGCCCGGGGATCGGACGGGCGGGTGCCGGCCGGGAGGACCGCGGTGGCGTAGAGGTACAGGCGGCCGTCCGAGAGCGGGGTGATCCCGAACCGCTCGCCGCGGCCCCAGGTCTCGCTCATCGCCGGTACGCGCAGGTCCGGGGCGTCCAGGAGGGTGCGCCACGCGGTTTCGCCGGTGTAGTGCAGGCCCGGGTGGGACGGGAAGAACCTGCGGCGCAGGGGGCTGTGGATGCCGTCCGCGGCCACCACCAGGTCCGCGCAGAGGGCCGCGCCCTGCTCCGTACGGATCACGGGGTCGGTCGTGGCGTTCTCGACGGTGGTCACCGTGGTGGCGAAGCGGATGGTGTCCGGTGGCAGAGCGGCGGCCAGGGCGGCGGTGAAGGCCGGGCGGGCGACCGCGACCGGGGGGATTCCGTAGCGGGACGCCAGGTCGGCGGTGGCGGTGCGCAGCAGCCAGCGGCCGTCCGGGCGGCGCACGCCCATGGCGGCGGGGACGGCCGTGCCGGCGGCCCGGGCCGCGTCCGTGCCGATGGCGTCCAGGGCGCGCAGGGCGTTGGGGGCGAGGCCGATTCCGGCGCCGGTGGTGGGGGCTTCGGGGGCGCGTTCGCAGAGGGTGACGTGCCAGCCCCGGTGGTGCAGGGCCAGGGCTGCGGTGAGACCGCCTATCCCTGCTCCGACCACCACAGCGCGCATTCTGTTCTGCATGGAACACCTCTTCGATCGGCGCCGGCTCAGGTTGGCAACGGCGGTCAGGGAGGGGTGGTGCGGCGGGTGTGGGGTACGACCTCGTGCTGCGGCGTACGTCTTCCTCGCTAGGGCGGTGGCGGGTTCGTTCCCGGAAAGGTCCAATCAACGCACCGGCCGGGCCAGGGCGGCCAGGCGGGCGTTCCAGGCGGCGAAGCGGTGCGCGGGGGCCGGGTCGGCGCCCGCGGCGATCCGGCCCGCGACCGGGCGGATCCCGTGCAGGGCGCTGGTGATCCAGACCTCCGCGCCGTCCAGGTCGCCGAGGCGGGCGGGGGCCAGGCGGACCGTACGGCCCTCGGCCCGCGCGAGGTCCAGCAGCAGCTGCCGGGTGACGCCCGGGAGCACCTGCGCCTCGGCCGGCGGCGCGCACAGCACATCGCCGTGCCACCACAGGACGCTGCTGTACGCGCCCTCGCGGAGCTCGCCGTCCGGGCCCAGCAGCAGCGCCTCGTCACAGCCCGCCCGGACGGCCCCCTCGCGTACGGCGGCGAGCAGGTGCAGGTCCGGGCCCTTGATCCGCGGGTGGGCCCGCGGGTCCGGGCCCTCGTACACCCACAGCCGGGCCGGACCCCCGGGCGGCGGGGCGGGCCGCAGCCGCAGCGCCAGTTGCAGCTGTGCCCCGGCCCCGCCGGTGAGTTCGATCCGGGGGAACCACCGGCCGCGGGCCGGCAGGGCCTCGCGGACGGCGGTGAGGAACGCGGCCACCTCGGCCGGTGCGGCGCCCGCGTGCTGCGTGCAGGAGCGGGAGAACCGGTCGAAGTGCAGGTCGAGGGCGCGCGCCCGGCCGTCCTCGACCAGCCACGAGTCCGCGACGGCGAGTTCGGCGGGGGGCTCGGTGTCCCGGTGCGGGTGCAGGGCGCGCTGCTCGCCGTTCCACACCAGCAGTTCGAGCGGGGTGGCCATGTCGTCAGATCGCCTGGGGCCGGCGCCGGGGGGCCTGTTCCGGGGCCCGCAGCGGAACGGAGGCCTTGAGGAGCATCTCGTCGAGCTCCGCGTGCGGGTCGGAGTCCAGGACGATGGCGCCGCGCGCTCCCGCCGTCATCCGGTCGGGCAGGATCACGCCGCGGGCGGTGTCCTCCAGGCTGTCGTTGATCTCCATCGTGCGCAGTTTAGGGGCTCCGGTCATCGAGCCGCCGGGGAAGCAGGTGCGGACGCAGTCGATCGGGCCGGTGTCCTCGTGCAGCCGCCCGCGGATCGTGGAGGCCAGCCGGTGCACGGTCGCGTACGACTCGGTCGCCACGAAGCGCGGGACGCTGACGCTGCCCCCTCGCACACGGTGCCGAGGTCGTTGCGGAGCAGGTCCACGATCACCAGGTTCTCGGCCCGGGTCTCGGGGCCGGCGGCGAGTTCGTCGCGCAGCTGCTCGTCCGGGACGGGGTCGCTGCTGCGCGGGGCCGTCGGCATGGATGCGGTCACCCGATCGCCGCGGCCGGGGGTCCAACGCGGCTACCAGGTGCGGGCCGCCTGGAGGAGGTGGGTGCGGACGCGGGCCACGTGGGGGTTGGACGCGGAGCCGGGGCGCTGGACCAGGTAGCCCGTGTTGATCGGGGGGTCCTCGGGGTCGTGGAGGGCGATCAGGGCGCCGGAGGCGAGTTCCTGCTCGCACAGGTAGCGGGGCAGCACGCTGTAGCCGGCGCCCGCCGCGACGGCGGCCAGGACGGCGCGCAGGTCCGGGACGGTGACCGCGGCCCGGCCGGTGAGGCGGCGGCCGAAGACGTGGCGCCAGTAGCGACGGGCGATGGGCAGGTCCTCGGCGTAGCTGATCAGCGGGACGCCGTGCAGGCCCGCCGGGCCCTCGGCGGCGATCCGGGCCGGGCCGCCGATCCGGTCGGCCCAGGCCGGGGCGGCGACCAGGACGAACTCCTCGTCGCCCAGCGGTACGGCCGTCAGGGCGCGGCCGCGCGGGCGGTGGGTGGAGATCACCAGGTCGTGGCGGCCCGCGCGCAGTTCCTCCAGGAGCGGGTCGGTCAGCCCCGTGGCCACGCGCAGGCGCACCCCGGCCTCGACCAGGGGGGCGAGGGCGGGGAGGACCCGGGCGGAGAGGAGCTCCGTGGGGCCGGCGAGGTGGACCGGGTCGGGCTGGGTGTCGTGTCCGCCCCCGGCCGGTGCGGTGGCGACGGCCAGTTCGTCGAGGGGGGCGCCGACGCGGGCGGCGAGCTCGTCGGCGTACGGGGCGGGGGCGACCCCGCGGGGCAGCCGCTCGAACAGCTCGCGGCCCAGCTGCCGTTCCAGGGCGCGGATCTGGGTGGTGACGGTGGGCTGGGACAGGCCCAGCAGGCGTGCGGCGGCGGTGAACGATCCCGCGCGGTGCACGGCGAGGAAGGTGCGCAGGAGGTTCAGGTCCGGCGGGCCCGGGGGTATGGCCGGGGCGGGGGAGGCCGACTCGGGCCCGGATCCCGGCTCCGACCCCGAACCATGGGGTTTTCTATTCCTCATAGAGGTGAGCCTATTGGATTCCGATGGGTTGCCAGGCGTACGTTCGAGGCGATCGATGGCATTGAGCGTGAACGGAGATGTGGGACATGGCGAAGATCCTTTTTGTGGTGACCGGCGTCGACCACTGGACCCTGGCCGACGGCAGCAAGCACCCGACGGGCTTCTGGGCCGAGGAGGCCGTGGCCCCGTACGAGGTGTTCACCGCTGCGGGCCACGTGGTCGTCGTGGCGACCCCGGGCGGCGTCGTGCCGACCGTGGACCGGGCCAGCCTGGCCCCGGAGGTCAACGGCGGCCAGGTGGGCGCGGACCGGATCGCGGCCGCCCTGGCCTCGATCTCCGCCCTGCAGCAGCCGGTGAAGCTGGAGGAGGTCGACCTCGGCGACTACGACGCGGTCTTCTACCCCGGCGGGCACGGCCCGATGGAGGACCTGGCCGTCGACGCCGTCTCGGGCCGGCTGCTGGCCGCGGCGCTGGCCTCCGGCAAGCCGCTCGGCGTGGTCTGCCACGCCCCGGCCGCGCTGCTGGCCGCGCGGAACGCCGACGGCAGCTCGCCGTTCGCCGGCCGCCGGCTGACCGGTTTCACCAACGCCGAGGAGACCCAGGCGGGCCTGGCCGACCGGGCGAAGTGGCTGCTGCAGGACCGGCTGGTGGAGCTCGGGGCGGAGTTCCAGGAGTGCGAGCCGTGGGCTCCGCACGTGGTGGTCGACGGCAACCTCGTCACCGGCCAGAACCCGGCCTCCTCCGCCCCGCTCGCCCAGGAGCTCCTCACGAAGCTGGCCTGAGCCTGCTCGCACGGCGGACGGTCGTGCCCGCTCGGTGGCAACCTTCCCCCTTCCGGTGACCTCTGGTCACGCGGGCGGGGGAAGCTGTGCGCGTACCCATGCGGGATCTGGGTTGGTGTGCGGCCGGCCGCCCACGATGACCGTGGGTACGGTCTCGTTGCCGTTGTTGGCTTCCCTTGCTGCCGAGGCTCCTGCCGGGTCGCGCCAGATGTTGACCCAGTGCAATCGGTGGGCGCTGCGGCCCAGCCGGATGCGCAGCTGTATGCAGTACTTGCAGCCAGGCCGCCACAAGACGACCGGCCGGCCGTCGACCGCGCTGCGGCGTTGCGCCTCCAGCACACCGATCGACCTCGGGAAGATCAGGGGTGAGTTCACGCCCGCGAGCACCACAAACATCAGCAGGAGCACTGCGGCTTTGCCGGGGTCGCCCTTGACGGTCAGCGCTGTCGCCACGGCAGAGCCGAAGAGCACAAGCAGCACGGGCAAGATCCAGGCGCGCGTCATGGTGACGCAGACTACCGATGAGCCGAATTGCCCCTCGAACCGGGTGCGCGCCGAACTGCGGCCGCAGCCAAGGCCGTCGGCAACCGTCTCGTACTCGCGGTCGACGTGACCCCTGGGCTGCGGCCTGACGCTGCGTGCAGCGGGAACCGCTTCTTTCTCCCACGTCTACGGACGCAGCCAGCCGCCCAGTCCGTCACGTGGCTGGTGGCGCCGCCGGAGCTGTGCGCCTCTGCCTCGATGCGGTGTGCACGCCGGGCAGCCGGCTCGGCGCCTTGCCCCCGGTGATGACATCGAGCGCCTCGGTCAGGGCGACGAGGTCGGATTCAACACGGACACCTCCACGGGAAGCTTCGCCGACGCGACGGCCTGGGCCGCGCTGACAGCACCGTTCCGCACGTTCCGGGAGCAGGGCGGGACGGCGCCGGGCACCCCTGTGGGGCTACCGCCGGCGGGCCCGGGCCGGTGGCGGTGTTGCCTCGTGTTCCGGGGCCGGCCTCGGCGGAGGGTCATCGGGGGTCCTCGGGTTCGGGCGGGTAGGGCGGCTCTGGGGGCAGGGGTTGGGCCGGCAGGGGCTGTGTCCATGGCAGGCCGGGGGGTGGGGGCTGGCGGGACGGGCCCGCGGTCAGCGGGGGATCGAGGAAGTCGAGGTATCCGAGGGGCATGGTGTCCTTCCTGCGAGGTGGATGGTCAGGGCGCCGAGCAGGCCGGCCGCGGCGAAGGTGGCGAAGGCCCACTGCTGAGCGCCGTGGGCGACGACGGCTCCGCCCAGGGCCGGGCCCACGACCGCGCCGAGGCGGCCGATGCCGGTGGCCCAGCCCAGGCCCGCGGCGCGCTGCGGCGCCGGATAGAGGGCGGGGACGGTGGCGTACACCATGACCTGGGCGCTGAACAGCCAGACTCCGGTGACGGCCACGATCACGTACGTGACGGGGAGCGGCAGCCGTACGGCGAGCAGCAGGGCCCCGGCTGCGGTCAGCAGGAACCAGACGGCCGAGACGCGGGCGGCGCCGAACCGGGTGGCGACCCGGCCCGCGACGAGCATCCCGACGATCCCTCCCGCGTTGATCACCAGCAGGAAGCTCACCGAGGACGTGGGGCCGTAGCCGGCGGCCCGCATCAACTGGGGCAGCCAGGTGCTCACGCCGTAGACGAGCAGCAGGCCGCAGAAAGAGGCGGCCCACAGCAGCGGGGTGCTGCGGCGGCCGGGTCCGCGGAGCAGGGCGAGGGCGGTGTGCCAGCGGGCCCGGGCCCCGGTCGCCGGCGCGGTGGCGGCGTGCGGCGGGCGCAGTCCGTAGGCGCGGGCCAGGGTCTCGGCCTCGGCCGTGCGGCCCTTGGCGAGCAGGACGGCCGGGGATTCGGGCAGCAGCCGCAGCAGCAGCGGTACGGCCACCAGCGCGGGCAGGGCTCCGGCCCAGAAGACCAGGCGCCAGCCGCTGTCGGGGGCCAGGGTGAGGCCGAGGACCGTGGCGAGCATGCCGCCGACGTGGTACGAGGTCATCAGCGCGCCGGCGGTCAGTGCGGCGCGGGCGCCGGGCGCGAACTCCATGACCATGCTCAGGCAGGTGGGCATGACCCCGCCGAGGCCGAGCCCGGCGACGAACCGGCCCAGCCCGAACGCCTCGATGCCCGGGGCGGCGGCGCACAGCGCCGAGCCGGCCGAGAACAGCAGGGTGCAGCCGGTGATCACGGGTCGGCGGCCGGTCCAGTCGGTGAGGTTGCCCGCGGCGAGGGCCCCGATGAGCATGCCGAAGGTGGTCCAGCTGCCGACGGTCCCGGCCGTGGCGGGGGTGAGGCCGAGGCCGGGGTCGGCGAGCATCCGGGGCATGACCGCCCCGTAGACGTTGACGTCCATGCCGTCGAAGAGGACCACGAGCCAGCACAGGGCGAGCACGGCGAAGGGGCTGCGGCGGCGGGCCGGGCCGGGGACCGCTGCCGGGGCGGCGGCCCCCGGCCCGCGCAGGGCCGGGGCGGTGGTCATGCGGCGCCGGCCAGTTCCAGGACGTAGCGCCCGTAGCTGGTGGAGGAGGACAGGCCCTTGCCGAGGACGGCCAGCTGCTCGGTGTCGATGTAGCCCATGTGGTAGGCGACTTCCTCCACGCAGGAGATGCGGATGCCCTGGCGCTTCTCCAGCAGCTGCACGAAGAGGGAGGCCTCCAGCAGGCTGTCGTGGGTGCCGGTGTCGAACCAGGCGGAGCCGCGGCCCAGGTTGACCAGGCGGGCGCGGCCCTGCTCGACGTAGCGGTTGTTGAGGTCGGTGATCTCCAGTTCTCCGCGGGCGGAGGGGGCGAGGCGGGCGGCCTGGTCCAGGGCGTCGTTGTCGTAGAGGTAGAGGCCGGTGACGGCCATGTTGGAGCGGGGGGCTGCGGGCTTCTCCTCGAGGGTGAGGATGCTGCCGTTCTCGTCGACGGTGGCGACGCCGTAGCGCTCGGGGTCGCTGACGGGGTAGCCGAAGAGGGTGCAACCGTCGAGGCGGGCGGCCTCGGCGCGCAGCATGTCGGGCAGCCGGTGCCCGTAGAAGATGTTGTCGCCGAGGATCAGGCAGACCTGCTCGTCGCCGACGAACTCGCGGCCGATCAGGAGGGCTTCGGCGAGGCCCTTGGGCTGGTCCTGGACGGCGTACTCCAGACGGATGCCGAGCTGGCCGCCGTCGCCGAGGAGGGAGCGGTAGACGTCGAGGTGCTCGGGGGTGGAGATGATCAGGATCTCCCGGATGCCGGTCTGCATCAGCACCGAGAGGGGGTAGTAGATCATCGGCTTGTCGTAGACCGGCAGCAGCTGCTTGGAGTGGACGCTGGTCAGCGGGCGGAGCCGGGTGCCGGAGCCTCCGGCGAGGATGATGCCGCGCATGGGCGGGCGCCTTTCTGCGTGGACGGGTGGAGGGTCAGGCGGCCGGGGCGGTGAGCGGCTGCCACCACGCGGTGTTCTCGCGGTACCAGGCCACCGTCTGCGCCAGGCCCTCCTCGAAGGTGACCTGCGGCCCGTAGCCGAGGGCGCGGAGCTTGGAGTCGTCGAGGGAGTAGCGGCGGTCGTGGCCCTTGCGGTCGGCGACGTGGCGTACGGAGGACCAGTCGGCGCCGCAGCTGTCCAGCAGCAGTTCGGTGAGCTGCCGGTTGGTCAGCTCCCGGCCGCCGCCGATGTTGTAGACCTCGCCGGGGGCGCCCTGCTCCAGGACGAGCTGGATGCCGCGGCAGTGGTCGTCGACGTGCAGCCAGTCGCGGATGTTGAGCCCGTCGCCGTAGAGGGGGACGGTGCCGCCCTGCAGGAGGGTGGTGACGAACAGCGGGATGACCTTCTCGGGGAACTGGTAGGGCCCGTAGTTGTTGCTGCACCGGGTGATGCTGACGTTCATGCCGTGGGTGCGGGCGTACGCGCGGACCAGCAGGTCGGCGCCGGCCTTGGCGGCGGCGTACGGGGAGTTGGGCTCGAGCGGCCACTCCTCGGTCCACGAGCCCGTCTCGATCGATCCGTAGACCTCGTCGGTGGAGACGTGGACGAAGCGCGGTACGGAGGCGTCGAGGGCGGCCTGGAGCAGGATCTGCGTACCGGCCACGTTGGTGGTGACGAACTCGGCCGCGCTGCCGATGGAGCGGTCGACGTGGCTCTCGGCGGCGAAGTTGACGACCGCGTCGACGCCGGGCAGGAGCGTGGCGAGCAGCCGGGCGTCGCCGATGTCGCCGTGGACGAAGCGCAGGCGCGGGTCGTCGGAGACCGGGTCGAGGTTGGCGAGGTTGCCGGCGTACGTGAGCTTGTCGAGCACCGTCACGGTGACGTCACCGGTGCCGTAGTGGCCTTGGAGGCTGCGGCGGACGTAGTTGCTGCCGATGAATCCGGCGCCACCGGTCACCAGGACATGCATGGAGGGTCTCCTGCTGGGTCGTTGTTCGAAGGGGGCGGGCGGGGGCGGGCGCCGGTTCGACCTTCGGCCGTAGATGACTGAGGGTGAGGAACGGCGGGCGCGGGGGACTCCCGGACCGCGAAGGCTTGTGGGCCCAACGTAGAACTTCGACGGTGACCGAACAACCGGGGCCGCAGCGTCCGCGGATGCGGCCGGCCTTGGGGCGACGCCTACCCAAGTCCGGCCATCACGCACACAAAACAGCAGGTCAAAGTGCTTCGAGCGACGGATTCCGGACAGGCGGGGAAGGGCGGCGCCGGTCCGCGGGGCCCTGGAGATGAGTCCGTCAAGTAGGCCGTTCCACGCTTGCACGGCCCCTCGGACCTCGCCTACGGTCACCAACATTCGTAGAAGTTCGAAATACCGCTCCGTAGCGATCGGACTTCATTCGCTCCGTATCGCCAAGACCTTTGGGGGGAGTATGTCCGCAGCGCTGATCGAAGCCGGCGCGAAGACGGACCGGGACTCCGTGGTCGGGTCGGGCAGCTGGATCCGCACCGGCACCAGCGTCACGGCTTCCGTCCTGGGAGAGGGAACCTTCGCCGGCTTCCGCTGCCGGCTGCACGAGACCGACATCGGGCCCGGCACGCTGATCGCCTCGGAGGCGCAGGTCGGCCGGGACGGCGCGGCCCGTACGCGGATCGGATCCGGTGCCTGGATCGGGGCGCGGGCCGTCGTCGAGCCGGGTGTCCGGGTCGGCGCGGGCGCCGTGGTCGCCGCCGGGGCCCGGGTCACGCAGGACGTGCCCGACGACGCCGTCGTGGTCGGCCGGCCCGCCCGGGTGCTGCGCACCCGCACCCCGGTGGACGACGGGCTGCCGGACATCGCCCGCATCGTCGCGGCCGTACTGGCCCGCCCGGCCACGCCCGGACCGCGCCTGCCCGGTGGGTGGAGCGCGGGCGCCGACTGCGTCCTGGAGGCCGATCTGGCCGGCGGGACGGACGTCGTCCTCGGGGACGGGGTCATCACCATGGGCCGGGCGGACGGGCCGTCACCCCGCGGCGGGGTCCGCCTCGGCGACCGGGTGTCCGTCGGCGACGCGTGCGTCCTCGAGGGCTCCAGCGGCATCGACATCGGCGCCGGCACCGAGCTGGGCCGCGGCGTGCTGGTGGTCTCCAGCGGGCACGACATGGGCCGCCGCTCCCTGCCCTGGCAGGCCGGTCCCGTCTCGATCGGAGCGGACTGCAGCATCGGGAGCGGGGCGACGGTCGTCGGGCCCTGCACCATCGGCGACGGGGCGGTCATCGCCTCGGGAGCCCTGGTCGTGGGCGACGTGCCCGCCGGCCACACCACATTCGGAGTCCTGGAAAGGGGCACGCGATGAAGGTCGTCCTGGCACCCAACCCCACCGGTTCGGGACACAACATGCGGATGCTGTCCCTGGCCCGGCAGCTGCGCACACAGCTCCCCGAGGCCGAACTCACCGTCCTGCTGGGTTCGTTGCAGCCCACCTTCACCCCCCTGTTCGAGTCGACGGGGGTGCGCGTGATCGACGTGGCCGGGACCCTCGTGGACACCTCCACCTCCAGCCACCTCAAGACGCAGATGGACTGGTCCACGTACATCGGCGGCTACGTGGCGCCCGCGTTCGTCAACGGCGACCGGGTCCTCGGCCACCTGGCCCACTACCGGGACCTCGACCCGGACCTGGTGGTGAGCGACTACAACATCTCGGCCAGCATGGCCGCGGCGATCCTGGGCGTCCCGCACGCCCTGGTCACCGAGCGGTACGACTTCACCCTGCACCAGCTCGACGACGCCACCCTGGAGGCCGGCGGGTTCGAGGTGGACCGCGAAGACATGCGCCGCGGCCGGGAGGCCCTGCACGCGCTGTTCTCCTGGATCGTGGACACCGCCGAGGTGGTCCTGACCGACAAGCCGCCGGTGCCGGAGATGGACCGCGGCACGGCGGTGGCCCGCGCTCTGGACGAGGGCCGTGCGGTGTTCACCGGCCCCATGATCCGCGACTTCCCCGCCCCCGGCGACGGGCAGGAGCTGCGGCGCTCGCTCGGCCTCGGCGACGGGCCGGTGATCGTGGGCTCGGTCGGCGGCACCACCATGTTCCTGGAGAACAAGCAGCGGGTCATCGAGAACTACCTCGCCGCGCACCGCGAGCTCCGGCGCACCCACCCGGACCTGCAACTGGTCCTGCTGGGCCGGGAGAAGATCGAGGCGCCCGAGGGCGTGGTGAGCCTGACGTACCTGCCCGACTGGATGCCGCTGCTCCAGGAGGCCGACCTGCTGCTGTCGGCGCCGGGCTGGATCACCGTCACCGAGGTGGCGGCCATGGACATCCCCACCCTGTTCGTCCTGGGCGGGCTGGGCGAGTACCACGAGGTGGAGGCGGCCCGCCGGCTCGACCTGCTGGGCTACCCCACCCTGATCGAACCGGACGCCGAACAGCTGGCGCAGACCATCGCCCCGCTGCTCGCCGGCAGCGGCGCCGAGCGCATGGAGCGGGCCGCGCGCGCCGTGGCCCCGGAGGGCTCCGGCACGGCCAAGGCGGGGGCGCTGCTGGCCGAGGCGGTCCGCAGGTCCGCCGCCCGGCGCCAGGCGCCCGCCACCACGCGTTCCGTCCGACACCGCGACGCCGCATGACCGTGATGCGAGGAGAGCAGACCGTGCACACCACCCTTCCGACCGCCGGAGCCACCCGGATGCTGCTGTCCAGCGACGGTTCCACCACCACCTTGCTCGAGGCCCTGCTGGACGAGCGTCTGGCGGTCCGCGTGGACACGCAGGGGCCCGTACCCGCCGGGCAGTTGTATCCCCGGGCCGCGCAGGCGCTGGGGCTCAAGCGGGGCGAGGAGGCCATCGAGCGGCGCTCGGCGCTGCTGGCCCCGGACGGCAGCGTGGTCAGCGTCAACGTCGTCGTCTTCGCCGCGCCGCCGGACGGCTGGTCCGGCTCCGCGGACGACGACGCGCCCCTGGGGCGGCGGCTGCGCGAGGCCGGCACCCGCCAGCACCGCCGGATCCTGTCCTCGGGGCTGGCCGAGTGGCCTGGCGAGGTAGCCCACCAGACGTGCGCGTACAAGGAGTACGTCATCTCCTGCGGCGACGAGTCCCAGCTGTACGTCCACGAGAAGTTCAACCCTGCCTTCGTGGCTGCGCGGACGTCCCTGCCGGCCGCAGCCGGCCTCGCGGCCTAGCCGTTCCCGGGGCCCGCCCTCCCCCCTTCCGCTCGCCCAACGGCTTGCGCAGCACCGCTCGTTGCTGTAGACAACACGAGTGAAGTTCGAAGTTCGTAGAACATCGAACTTGCCTCGAACTCCGGTCTCGGACTTCGAACTTCGATCTCGACCGGGCCCCTCGGCTCGACCCCCACCCACCCCCTCTGGAGCAGTCCATGTCTGTTCAGACATCCGCCCCGGCCGCCGCTCCCGCCGTGGAGAACCGCCTGACCGCGAAGGACGTACTGGCCATCGCCGGCATGTTCCTCGGCGTCTTCAGCATCGGTGCCGACTCGTTCATCATTTCCCCGATCCTGCGGCCCATCAGCGAGGCGCTGGGCTCCTCGCTGGCCACCGCCGGCCTCGGCGTCACGGCCTACGCGATCTGCTACGCGGTCGGCGCCCCGCTGCTCGGCCCGCTCGCCGACCGCATCTCCCGCAAGCGGATGCTGCTCACCGGCATGACCCTGTTCGTGGTGGCGACGGTGCTCAGCGCCTTCGTCTGGGACGTCCTGACGTTCTGCATCACCCGCGGCCTGGCCGGCATCGGCGCCGCCATGGTCACCCCGAACGTGATGGCGCTGATCGCCACCACCTACCGGCCCCCGCTGCTGCCCAAGATCATCGGTATCGTGATGTCGGCGCTGTCGCTGGCCATCGTGGTCGGCGTCCCGATCGGCTCCTACCTCGCCGAGGCGGCCGGCTGGCGGTCCAGCTTCTACTTCATCGCCGGACTGGGCCTGCTCTCCGGGCTGGTACTCGCCTGCGTCCTCGCCGACAACCCGCCGCCGGCCGGCGGCGCCAAGAAGTCCTACCTGGGCGCGTACGCCGAGGTGCTGCGCTCCCGGACCGCCGTCTTCGCACTGCTGACCACGCTCACCTGGATGACCGGCTTCTACGGCGTCTACACCTACCTCGGCACCTACCTGGGCGACTCGCTGGCCATCTCCACCGCCACCGTCGGCTCCCTGCTGCTGGCCTACGGCGCCGGAAACTTCGCCGCCAGCTTCATGGCCGGCTGGGTGGTCGCCAAGCTCGGCCCGCGCAGGACCGTGATGGTCAACGGCCTGGTCTCGTCGGTCGTCGTGATCGTCCTGGCCTCCGCCGCCCTGGACACCTGGGCCGTACTCCTCCTGCTCATCGGCTGGGCCTTCACCCAGGGCTTCGCGATCACCGCGATGACCGCCGTCACCGCCGGCTCGGTCCCCGAGGCCCGCGCCACGGTCATGTCGATGAACAGCTCCTGCATCTACCTCGGTCTGACGCTCGGCTCCGCGATCTTCGGCGCCCTGTTCACCCGCACCTCCTTCACCGCGGTGGGTGTCGTGGCGGCCGCGGCCACGCTCCTCGCGATCGTCGCCAACGTCGTCGCCACCAAGCCCGCGAAGGCCGCGGCCGGGTCCTGACCCGTCGCACCTGCCTCTCTCGCTCTTCGTTCTTCCCAGTTCCTCCTTCTTGTTCCTTCTTGCCTCTCGCCCAGAACCCTGGAGACAGCCTTGTCCACGAACGCACGCTCGTCCGCCACCGCCCCGCAGGCCCTCTGGGAGGCGTACGTCACCACCTTCGCCAACGCCGAGTACGGCGGCTTCGTCTCGGCCATCGACTACGACGGCACCCGGGCCATCACCGCCGACCGCACGGTCGAGTCCTACGCCCTGGCCCGCTGGGCCGCGGCCGAGACCGGGTTCACCGCCGGGCAGGAGGAGTTCACCGGCGGCCTCGCCTCCTTCCAGGACGGCACCCACGGTGGGTACCTGGAGTTCCTCGAGGTCTCGGGGATCCCGCACGAGCTCTCCAGCGTCAAGACCGCGCACCGCCAGTTCCTGGTCGCCGCCGCCCTGCTGGAGGCCGCCGTCCACGGCGCCGCCGACATCGCCGCCGGCCGCACGCAGCTCGAGTACGCCACCGGCCTGTTCCAGCGCGACGGCCGCCTCCTCGGCTCGGTCGCCCGCGACGGCAGCTCCGTCCTCGACGACCGCTCCCCCGCGGCCGGGGCTGCCGCCCGGCTGCTGGCGCTGGGCCGCCTGGCCCGCCTCACCGAAGACCCGGCCGACCGCGAGGCCGCGGCCGGCGCCGCGAAGGCCCTGGTGGCGCAGTTCGTCGAGGCCGACGGCTCGGTCCCGGACTGGCGCGGCCTGGACGGCGCCCCCGTCCCCACCGCCAAGGTGGACCTCACCGCGTCCTCGCTGACCGCGCTGGCCCTGCTGGAGACGGGGCGGGTGCTCGACGACGCCGACCTGGTCGCCCAGGCGGTGGCGATCACCGAGTACCACCACGACCACCTGTGGGACGGGCGCTTCGGCGGCCACTGGAACCACTGCGACCTCGACGGGCAGATCACCATCCACCGCGAGTTCATCACCCTGCTGAACTCCGCCATCCCGATCAAGACCGCGACCGCCAACGCCTGGGCGCTGCTGGCCTCCGGGCGGGTCCTGGCCGCGCTCGCCGAGGCCGGCGAGCAGAACGGGAAGATCGCCGCGTCCGTCGCCCGCACCCGCGGTTACCTGGAGTCCCTGGTGGACACCGTGCACGGCGGCGTGTTCATCGGCGAGGGCTACTTCTGGACCCCGCCGGGCACGCCGGTCGGCCCCTTCGTCCGCCAGATGCTGCCCCCGCGCGACACCCCGGGCGTCTTCCACTTCGGCTCCAGCAACTTCCTGCGCCTGTACAACAAGCAGGCCGTCCCGCAGATCCTGACCGCGCTCGCGCTGGCCGCCACCCAGGACAGCCCCACCGACGACCTGACCCAGACCGGGCCCACCAAGGCGGAGGCCGTGGCCGCCCTGTCGGCCTCGCTGCGGGGGGCCAGCGCCGAGATCGAGGACATCTACTCGATGGAGGGCGTGGACCTCTCGGGTGTGATGGACGTCGAGCGCCACCTCAACTACATCCGCTCCGCGTTCAACCCGGGCCAGGGCTACGGCTGGACCCCGCGGATCGCGCCGCTCGGCTCCGGTGCCAACTCCGCCCCGTCTGTCTTCGGCACCCACCACTCGGTGGCCAACCTCCGGGTGCTCGGCGAGGACCCGCAGGAGCTGGAGCAGGTCACCACCTGGTTGACGTACGCGCAGGCCCCGAACGGCGCCTTCGCCGAGTTCCCGGGCGGCCCGGCGGACGTCCTCAACAGCTACCTGGCCGTCAACGCCTTCCAGCTGCTCGGCCACGACGCCGGCCCGCGCGACCGCGAGGGCGCCATCCGCTTCCTGCAGAGCTGCCAGAACGAGGACGGCGGCTTCGGCGTGGTCCCGGGCTTTGTCAGCGACCTGTTCCACACCAACCTCGCGGTGGTGGCGCTGGACTCGCTCGGCTCCGCGCCGGCCGACCCGGAGGCCTGCGTCCGCTACGTCCTGGCCTCGCGCAACGAGGACGGCGGCTACGGCGAGCGCGTCGGCACCCCCTCCGACACGTACTCCGTGTACCGCGCGGTCGGCACCCTCGCCCTGCTCGGCAAGGACCTGCCGTTCCGCGAGGAGGCCGTCCGCTTCCTGCAGGACTGCCAGGGCCCCGGCGGCGGCTTCAGCCACGACCTGGTCAGCCGCGAGAGCCTGATCGCCACCTACCACGCGGTGGCGGCGCTCTTCCTGCTCGGCTCCGAGCCGCTGCGTCCGCTGGAGTGCCAGGAGTGGCTGAGCGGCTGCCAGACCCCCGACGGCGGCTTCTCCAACATCCCCGGCGTCACCTCCGGCACGATCGACGAGGGCTTCGCGGCCGTGCAGTCGCTGGCCATCCTGGCCAAGGGCCTGACCCCGTACTTCGCCATCGCGGTCTCCTGACCCTGCGCCGGCGCTCTCCCCTCGCGCCACGCGCCCCCCGTCACGGCGCCCGCGGCTTCGGCCGCGGGCGCCGTGCCTTGGGCCGGCCCAGTCCCGAACCGCCCAGCCCCGACCCGCCCAGCACCGCCCCCTTCCGCTCAGCCCAGCCCAGCCCCGCCCAGCCCACCCGCACCGGCACGGCCTTGGCCTGACCCTCCGCGATGTTCTAGAGTCGTAGAACTTCGAACGAAGGGGCGGCCGGAGCGACTCTCGTCCGCAGGCACGGTCCACGAGGAGAATCCATGTCCCACCCCGGCACCCACGCCCCTCTGATGCTCACCGATCCGCTGATGCTCGCCCGCGCCGACCGCCACGACGACGTGGAGCGGTGGAAGTACCTGCCCACCGCCCAGCAGCCCAACTGGAGCCGCCCTGCCGAGCGCGACCTGGCCTGCCGGACCCTCTCCGACGCCCCCGCCCTGGTCAGCCCCGCGGAACTGTCCGCCCTCAAGGAGCAGTTGGCCCGCGTCGCCCGCGGCGAGGCACGGATCCTGCAGGCCGGGGACTGCGCGGAGAGCTTCGCGGAGTACACCCCGGCCCACATCGCGGCCAAGGCCGGGGCCGTCGGCGCCCTGGCCGAGCGGATGGGGCAGGGCAGCGGCCTGGACGTGGTGGCGATCGGCCGGACCGCGGGCCAGTTCGCCAAGCCCCGCTCGGACAGCTTCGAGGAGGTCGGGGGGCTGCGGCTGCCCGTCTTCCGGGGGCACCTGGTCAACGGCGAGGGGGCCACGCCTGCGGAGCGCCGCAACGCCCCCGAGCGGATGCTGCGCGCCTACGAGCTCTCCGCAGCGGCCTCGGCGCAGCTGGCGGCCGGGGCGCCGGCCGGCGGGCACCGGATCTGGACCAGCCATGAGGCCCTGGTGATGGACTACGAGGTGCCGCTGGTGCGCTACCACGACACCGAGGGGCAGTGGTTCCTGGGCTCCACGCACTTCCCGTGGATCGGCGAGCGCACCCGCGACGTCCGCGGCGCCCACGTCCGGCTGCTGTCCAGCCTCGCCAACCCGCTCGCCTGCAAGGTCGGCCCGACCGCCTCACCCGAGGAGGTGCTGGAGCTGTGCCGGCTGCTGGACCCCGAGCGGGAGCCGGGCCGGCTGACCCTGATCGCCCGGATGGGCCACCGGACCGTGGAGGACCGGCTGCCGGCCGTGGTGCGGGCGGTGAAGGACGCCGGGCACCCGGTGGTGTGGATCAGCGACCCGATGCACGGCAACACCGTGAAGACGGCGGGCGGTGCCAAGACCCGCTACGTCGCCCAGGTCGCCGCCGAGGCCCAGGCCTTCGTACGGGTACTGCGCGGCCAGGGGCTCACGCCGGGCGGCCTGCACCTGGAGGCGGCCGCTGACGCGGTCACCGAGTGCGTGGGGGCCGACGTCGCCGACGAGCAGGGGCTCGGCCGCCGCTACACCACCCTGTGCGACCCGCGGCTGAACCCGGTGCAGGCCAAGGAGGTCGTGGACCTCTTCAATGCCGCCTGACCGGGGCCGGACACGACGGTGCCGGGCAGCGCGGCTGCCCGGCACCGTCGGCCCGTACCCGGGAGGGAGCAGGAGAAGGAGAAGGAAGAAGAAGGGAGAAAGGAGGCAGGCGCGCACGACGGGGCACGGCCCCTGACGAGACCCATCAGTTGACGAGGAGCTCCAACATGCGTGGTGAACTCTTCCACCCGGAGCGGGGAGAGATCTCCCTGGACAAGGTCCTGCATGCGCTCAGCGATCCGATCCGCCGGGACATCGCCCGTACGATGCACCGCGACGGTCCGCGCATCTGCGGCCAGCTCAGCTATCCCATCGCGAAGTCGACGCTCTCGCACCACCTGAAGGTGCTGCGGGAGTCCGGTCTGATGCGGACCGAGATCCGGGGTACCTCCCGGGTGATCTCGCTCCGGCACGAGGACATCGACGCCCGCTTCCCCATGCTGCTCGACGCCGTGCAGGTGACGGCGCCGGCGCCCGAGGAGGCAGCCGCGGTCGGCTGAGCCGATCGGCGAAGACCGGGGTGCGGCGGCGGATCCGTGAAGGATCCGCCGCCGCACCCCGGTCGTGCTTTCGAGGGGTCGGGGTCTTCCGGGATCAGTGGGGGAGCCGGGAGGCGGTGTACGCGGCCGAGGCGAGGGTCATGTGCCGGTGCCAGCCGACGAACGAGCGGCCCACGAAGTCCCGCAGGCCCACCTGGTCCCCGGTGCGGGCGAAGTCCCGGGCCACCCGGCGGGTCAGCTTGGTCAGCCGGAGCAGGGCACTTGTGCGCACCCGTACCAGGTCGGTGATCCAGACCTGGCTGGGCCCGCGGTGCGGAGACTTCCACTCGCCGAGCAGCAGGAAGGTGCGCCCGCGGGACGGGTCGCTGCCCGGCACACGGACCCGGACGGCCGCCGCCAGCGAGGTGTTGGGACGCGGGTCGCCGCCCGGGTCGGCCCATTCCACTTCCTGGCGCAGGGCCTTGGCCGATTCGAGGATGCCGGCGGCGGTGCGCTCCGCGGCGCCGAGCCCGACGAGGGCCGGGTCGGCGATGGTGAGGCGGGTGTCGGCACTGATCCGGGCGAGCACGGGCAGTCCGGCGGCGGAGAGGCGGTCCATCACGCCCCAGTCGCGGGTGTCGCGCAGGTCGGCGAGAACGGGCCGGGGCTGTGTGCCCCAGCGCCGTACGGGTTCCAGGACGGTTTCGGCGGCGCAGTCCTGCAGTGTCTGCACGGCGGCGGAGACGGGGATGTCGGCCCGGGTGCGGCGGTCCTCGTCGCGCAGCCAGGCCGGCGGGAGGAACAGCCGCCAGTTGACGGGGGCGCTCATGTGCTCGGACACGTACCAGGCGCCGAAGGCCTGCTGTCCGTGGACGGTCTGGCCGAGCTTGGGTTCGAACCAGCGGTCCACGCCGACGGTGCTGTCGCCGGCCTTGAGGATCGGCATGGACTGCAGGACCACCGCCCGGGGCGGGGCGGCGGCCTCGACGAAGCCGGCGAGGGCGGCGCGCATGGCCGCGAAGTCCCAGGTGGAGGAGGCGATGAAGTGGTGCAGACCCTGTTCCTCGTCGGGGACGCCCAGGCAGGTGGCCATGTTGCGGACCGACTTGCGGCCGCGGGTGGTGAGCAGGCCCCGGAGGTACAGCTCACCCTTCCGGCGCTGGTCGCGGCGGCGGAGGGAGGAGAACAGCGCGGTGCGCAGCTCGTCCTGCCCGTCCGCCGGCCGGTGTGCGGCCGCTGCGCCCGCCACGCCGTTCGCCGCCGCCGTCTGCCGAAGGCTGATGGTGCTCACAGTTCGTTCCCCCTGATCGACTGGACTGACCCCAGAAAAACATTCCTTCGCAAAGGTTTCAATTGGCCATCGAAAGTTCCGATAACAGGGGCTGGGGCCGGGCGGCACGTCCGGAGGCCTTCGGGTGTCGGGCGGGCCGGGTGGGTCCCGGTCCGCCGACACCCGATCACCGCCCCAGCACCGCCCGGGCGTACGCCTCGGCCGCCGCGGCCGGCTGGAGGGCGGCGTGGGCGGCGACGGCGTGGACGTCGCGCCAGAAGCGCTGGAGGTCCCCGTCCTCGGCGAGCGCCTGGGCCCCGCCCTGGCGGACCAGCCGTTCCACGGCCGTCACCAGCAGGTCGGCAGCAGTGGTGCAGTCGCGCAGGTTGGCCGCCACGAGCAGTTCGGTGACCGGCTCGGCGTCGGCGCGGCGGGCCGCCTGCGCCAGCAGCAGCCGGGCCGCCTCGATCTCGGCGGAGCTGCGCGCGAGCACCTGCCGGACGGCCGGGTCCTCGGCCGCGGGCTGCCCGCCGGCGGTACGGCGGCGGCCGGTCAGCTCCGTCCAGGAGCGCAGTGCGCCCTCGGCCGCGCCCAGGGCGGGCGCGCAGAAGATCAGGGCGGCCACCAGGGCGTACGGGACCCGGTGGCAGCGCGCCGGGTCGGCATCGCCGTTGGCGCCGGTCAGGGCGTCGCGCAGGAACGAGCGGCGCCCGGGCACGAACAGGCCGTCGGCGGTGACGGAGTTGCTGCCGGTCGCACGCAGCCCGACGCTGGTCCAGGTGTCCTCGATGCGCAGCTCCCGCCGCGGCACGGCGAAGATGCGGTAGCGCGGGCCCTCCATGGAGGCCAGCAGCACCCAGTCGGCGTGGTCGACGCCGCTGGCGTAGTTCCAGCGGCCGGAGAGCCGCCAGCCGTCGCCCTCCGCGGCGACCTCGCCGGCGGGCGGGACCACGGCCGCGGCGATCAGCGCGTCGGGGCCCGGCCCGTCCGGCGCCCAGAGCTCATCGCGCCCCCGGGCGGGGAGGTAGGAGGCGAGCCGGCCGTGGGCGGCGGCCAGCGCGGCGCACCAGGCCGCGGAGGTGCAGTGCGCCCCGACGGCGGCGACCGCGTCGAGCAGTTCGGCGAAGGTGCCGGCGGCGCCGCCCCAGCGCTGCGGGACGAAGTGCCGGGCGAATCCGGCCCGTCGGATCGCGTCCGCCACCTCCGGCTGCAGATTCCGCTTGCGTTCGGAGGCGGCGGCGTGGCGGGCCGCGGCCTCGGCCGCCTCGGCGGCGGCCGAGGTGAGGGGTGAGGCCGGGAGGAAGGTTGCGGTGCTGATCGCGCTCATCAGGGGCTCGGCTTTCCGTATCGACGACTTGTCAGGACAGGGGCGGAATGGAAAGAATTCATACAAGAATGTTTCTTGCGAAAGGGGGCTGCCAGTGGCCCGACAGGAACGGGCGTTGCGTACGTACGAGTCCGTACTCGACTCGGCGGCGGGCGAGTTCGCCCGGCGCGGTTACGCCGGCGCCAACCTGGACCGCATCGCGGCCGGCACCGGACTGACCAAAGGGGCCCTCTACGGGCACTTCTCCTCGAAGGGAGAGCTGGCCACCGAGCTGTCACGGCAGTTCGAGCACGGCTGGCACCGGCTGCTGTCGGCCGCCGAGGACAGCCCGCAGTCCCCGCTGTGCACCCTGGACGCCCTGATGCTGCGCCTCGCCCAGCGCACCGAGCACGACGTCCGGTTCCGCGCCGGCATGCGGCTGGCCGTCGAGGAGGCGTGCGTCCGCGACGATCTGCCCGCCGCGCACCACCGGCTCGCGACACTCGTGAGCCGCCTGGTGCGCGACGCCCAGCAGGCGGGCGAGCTCTGCCGGCGGCACTCCCCCGAGACGCTGAGCACCCTGACCCTCGCGCTGCTCCACGGCCTGCGCACGGGGACGGGCCACACGTCCGCCCCGCCCGACCGCAGCCGGGCCCTGTGGGAGGCGCTCAGCGCGCCCTGGCGCACCCGTCCCCGCGCCGGGTACTGCCCCGCGCAGCCCGCACAGCCCGCGGCTCACCGAGCCATCGCCGGCGCCCCCGGCTGACGTTCCCGCACCCCGGGCAGGAGCTGCCAGCCCGCGCGCCGGGCGTGCTCGCGCAGCACCGGGTCGTCGCCGACCACCACGGCCCGGCCCACCGCGCGCAGCAGCGGCAGATCGCTGGCGTGGTCCCCGTACGCATGGCAGTCCTGCGGGTCAGCGGCCAGCGACCGCATCAACGCCCGGGCCCGTACGGCCTTCTCCTCACCGATCACCGGGGTGGAAACCTCGCCGGTGAGGACGCCGTCCACCACTTCGGGGACCGTGCACAGCACGCGGTCGACCGAGAGCGCGGCGGCCACCGGGCCGGCGCAGGCGGCGAAGGAGCCGGACACCAGCACGGTGGTGTCCCCGGCCCGGCGGTGCCGGCGCAGGGCGGCCAGGGCCGGGGGGTGGAACAGTCTTCCGCGCGCCAGCTCCTGGCGGAACCAGGCCCGTCCGGTCTCCGCCAGCCGCTGCTGCGGACAGCCCCGGAAGTGGCGGTAGTAGGCGCGGTTGAGCTCCTCCCGGGGCACTCCGGCCGCGGCCCGGGCCAGCAGCTCCTGCCGGGCCCGCCGGAAGCGCTCCGGCGGGGCCCCTTCGGCCGCCCAGTGGAAGTCCAGGTAGCCGAGCATGCTCTTGGTGCGGATGAGCGTCTCGTCCAGGTCGAAGAAGGCCACCGCCCGCCCGGCGCCCGTCATCCCGCCTTCCTCGTGATCGCCCGGGGGCGGGAGGACGGCTCGGGTGCGGACGCGGGCGCGCACGCCTGGCGCACCTCGTTGCGCACCGACTCCACCATGTGCAGGATGTGCTCCCCGCGGCGCTGGAGCAGCAGGCCGGCCTGGGTCAGCTCCAGGGGGTAGCGGCCCCGGCGGCGGAAGAGCACCACCCCCAACGAGGCCTCCAGGCTGCGGATCTGCTCGGTCACGGTCGACTGCGCGCAGTGCAGGACCGCGGCGGCCCGGGTGATGCTGCGCTCGCGGGCGACGACGCGGAAGGTGCGCAGGTGCTGGAGGTCCATCAGGCCGCCGCGCCTTCGCGGAGGCCGGCTTCGCGGGCGGGGGCGCCGGTGCGGGCCGCCGGGCGGTGGCCCACCCGGGCCCGGGCGAGGGTGCGGCCGTCCTGGACGGCCGCGAGGACCACCTCGGTGACGCCGGGCGCGTACGGGGACTGCGGCTGCGCCTGCGGTTCCGCTTCCGGCCGGCCGGTCGCGGCGATGACGACCGGTGCGTGCAGTTCGCCGAAGACGTCGAAGGTGACCTCGCAGGTGACCAGCCCGCCGGCCGGGGCTGCACCGAGGGCGCCGCGCGCGGCGGGGCGGCGGTCGAGGAGGACGTGCCCCGCCTGCCGGAACGCCTCGACGAGCAGCATGCCGGGGACGTGGTCCGAGGGGTGCTCGAAGAAGCCGACGTGGCCGGTGTCGACGTGCAACCGCCAGGAGTCGGCGTCGGCGGCGCCGGCGTCCTCGGCCAGCACCACGTTCTCGGCGCCCCCGGACCGGCCCACGGCGTGCTGCGGAAGCCTCGGGCTCGGCGGCGCGGTGAGCGGCCGGGCGTCGGGCCCGGGCTCGCCCTGGGGCGGGGTGCCGCCGCGGTGGCGGAGCTTGAGGTACAGGTCGGCGTCCACCGCCATGAACCCGAGGGAGGCGCGGGCGCAGCGGCGGCCCTCCACCTCCACCACGGCGTCGAGCGTCCCGCCGAACCTCTTCTCCGTGCGCCGGCTGTGCTCGGTGAAGGCGATGTCCAGAACCACCCGCGGGGGCGCCGGGCGCGTGACCAGCGCCTGCGGGTCCTCGATCCGGAAGGCCAGGTCGCGGATGACGAACCGGTGGTCGAGCGGCACCCCGTAGTAGGTGTGGCTGAGGTAGATGCCCGCCTGGCGGATCGTTTCGGCGACCAGCACCGGGTCGTGGAGGCCCTCCGCGGTCGGCCGGTAGAGGCCGTGGCCGCGGGGCCACTGGGCGGCGACCCGGAAGACGCCGGGGCCGACGCGGCGCGCGTCGGTGAGGAACACCTCGGCCACCGAGGCCCGGTGGACCAGGCTGCGCGGCACCGTCTGGTCGAAGCTGAGCCCCCCCTCCGTTCGCACCACCCGTCCGGACATGTCCGAAACGACACCCTCCCGGTCCATCGGCCGTGGGGCCGCCTCCCGTTCGAGCAGCGACGTCGACTGCATGATCATCCCCCGTACGTGCGGCTTCCGACATGCGGAAACCATGATCGATCACTCGGCGCTGTAATATACCTTTCCGAAGGTTTCTATCAAGGGAACGATGGGAAACGACGGTGAGGGGGCCCCATGGGGAGCACGCTGGCGGCCGAGAACGATCGGTGCCGATGTCAGGAGCACGATGAGGGAACGCTTGTGAAAGAGCTTCAGTACGAGGGCGGCCTGCTGGACGGACTGCTGGACGGCGTCGGCGGCCGGCCGGAAGGCGGCGGCCGGTCCGAGGGCGGCCGGCAGGAGCCCAAGCAGGAGCGCGCCCGCCGTACCCGGGACCGGATCCTCCAGGCCGCCGCGGAGATCTTCGCCGTGCGCAGCTACCCCACCGTGACGCTCCAGGACGTGGCCGACCGGATGGGGATGACCAAGGGGGCGGTGTACTTCCACTACAAGAACAAGGAGGCCCTGGCGGTCGCGGTCGTCGAGGCCCATTACGTCCACTGGGGAAGCCTGGTCAAGGAGACCGTCGCGGAGACCACCGCCCGCGAGCTCCCGCCGCTCCAGCGGATCCTCGCCGTCCTGGACCGCGTGGTGGACGCCTTCCGGCACGACGTGCTGATCCAGGCGGGCGCCCGGCTCCAGCTGGAACGCGCCCTGATCCAGGCCGAGTTGCCGCGCCCGTACCGAGGCTGGATCGCCATGCTGACCGAGCTGGCGACCGAGGCGGACGCGGCCGGCGAGCTGCGCGAGGGGGTCACGCCGACCGCCCTGGCCCATGTCATCGTCTCGTCCGTCTTCGGCATGCAGCACATCTCGGACACGCTCACCGGCCGGGCCGACCTGATGACCCGGTACAAGGAGCTGCGGCCCTTCCTGCTGGCGGGAGCGGCGGCCACTGCTGCCGGCCGGCCTTGAGCACTCCGGCGGGACCCGAGGTGACCGGACCGGCCGGGGCCCTGTACGAAAGCTCCGTGAACGAACGGAACCAGCACGCGACGGTGCGCGTGTTCATCGCCCTCGCCCCGCCCGACGAGGCCAAGGAGGAGCTGGAGCGGGAACTGCGGCCCGCCTACGACGCGTACCGGCGCATGCGGTGGAACCGCATCGAGGACTGGCACATCACCCTGGCGTTCCTGGGCGAGCTCCCGGTCGCGTCCGTCCCGCTGCTGCGGCCGCCGCTCGCGGAGCTCGCCGCGGCCCGTCGGCCGGTACGGCTGGCGCTGCGCGGCGGCGGGCACTTCGACGAGCGGGTGCTGTGGAGCGGGATCGAGGGCGACCTCGACGGGCTGCACCGGCTCGCCACCGAGGTCCGCGCCCTGGTCCGGGAGTGCGGCGTCTCCTTCGTGGAGCGGCCCCTGCGGCCGCATCTGACGCTGGCCCGGTCCCGCCGCGACGATTCCACCAGCGTGGTGGAGGCCGCGGCCTCGCTCGCCGGCTTCGCCGGCCGCGGATGGGAGGCGGAGCGGCTGCACCTGGTCGGCAGCAACTTCGGGCGCGGGCCCGGGCCGATCCGCTACCGCGACATCGAGGCGTGGGAATTCGGCGCCGGGCCGGAGACCGACGGGCCCGGGACCGACCGGCCGGAGACCGGCGGGGCGAGCCCGTCCGTCTCGTCGGCGCAGGGGTCGGAAGCCGGCGCCGGGTAGGGTCGCGATCATGGACACGACGACGAGCCGGGACCGGCAGCCGGCCATCCTGGGCGCGGCGGACCTCGCCGCCGATCCTGGCCTCGCGGCCGAGTTCGACGCGGCGGCTCCCCGGATCCTGGGCGACCTGGTCCGCGCGGGCGCCGCCCTCGGCTGGGTCGATCCCCCGGCGCACCACGAGGTGGCAGCCCTCCTCGGCCGGGTCACGAGCGCCGTACGGGCCGGGGACGGGGCCCTGCGCGCCGCCTTCCTCGACCGCCGGCTCGTCGGGCTGGGCTACTGGCTGCGCCATGCCAGGCCGACGCACCGGCCGCACGCCGATCTGGAGAAGCTCGCCGTGGCCGGCGCCGCCCAGGGGCACGGCATCGGCCGCGCGCTCACCGGCGCCCTGGTCGCCGACGCCCGGAGCGCGGGCATCGAGGTCCTCACCCTGGACGCCCGCGGGGACAACGACCGCGCCCTGGGCCTCTACCGCTCCCTGGGCTTCACCGAATACGGCCGCCTGCCCGCCTACGTCGCCGTGGGCGAACTCCGTTACGACAAGGTCTTCTACATGCTGGACCTGCGTCACCACGGCTGACCAGCCGGCCCGGCCGGCTGCGGTGTCAGTGGGGAGCGTTAGGTTCCGGGTATGTCGACCTCGATCACCGCACAGTTGCGCGCCTCCGTCCCCCTGCCGGGCGGGGAGGCGCTGATCACCGGCTTCGCCTTCGAGAGCCGCGCGGGCGGGTCGCAGCGCGCCCTGCTCCGCAACGGGTCGGAGCTGGAGGTCCACGACCTGGCCGAGGTGTTCGCCGGGGAGCGTGCGCCGGCCGCGGTCTTCCCCGCGCCGTGGGCGTGGGACCGCGGGGTGCCCTCCGTGAGCCCGGACGGCTCCTTCGCCGTGTTCTCGGGCCAGCGTGCGGTACGGGCCGTGGACGCGGACGGCGTGACGCTGTGGGAGTACCGGCACGGCTGCTGGGGGCCGGAGGTCGGGCACGCGCACACGGGGGACGAGCAGGAGGTCTGCCGCGGGCTCGAGCACGGCTCCTGCCGGGTCTCCGACGACGGGCGGCTCGTCTGGGCCCATGTGGTGATCGAGGAGGACGAGTACTGGGTCGTCCTGGACGCCCGCGACGGGCGGGAGCTGGCCCGGCTGCCGCTGGACAGCGCGGCCGCCGGATCGAACCACCTCTCCCACCCGGACGGGGTCCACATGGGCCTGTCCATCGGCATGGGCCAGGACGGCATCCTGCTGTACTGGGCGCGCTGGGACGGCACGGAGCTGACCGCCTGGGACCTCAACGAGACGATGGACCGCATCCTGATCGACGTGCACGGGGGCCATGACGGGTTCCTCACCGTCGAGCACTACGGGGCGGACCTGGAACTGCACGCCCTGGACGGCTCCGTGCTCGCGCAGGGGAAACCGGACGAGGACGAGTCCTGCTGGGACTACTGGTGCGGCTTCGTCGATGCCGACACCGTCATCGCCGCGGCGGAGGAAGGCCCGCACCGGCTGCTCGACGCCCGCACCCTTCGGGTGCGCGGGGCCGTGGCCTATCCCTCGGGGCCGGTCGAGGGCGGCGTACGCCCGCTCGGGGACGGGACCTGGCTCACGTACGACACCGCGAGCGGGACGCTCAACCGCTGGACGCACGCAGCCTGACCTCGTCCCACGGGGCGCTGCGGGTGAAGTACGTGTCGTACAGCTCCTGGACGTCCAGGAGGGATTCCGGCGGGACCTTGCCGTAGGCGATCCGCTCCAGGTGGCGGAAGTACTCGAAGCGCTCCACGCCGGGGGTGATGACGATGAGGATGTCGGCGTCCTCGCCCGGTGCCGCGGCGAACGCGTGGTCCAGGCCCGGCGGGACGACGACCAGGTCGCCGCGTTCGGCGGTGACCACCTGGTCGCCCGAGAGCAGTTGGGCGGTGCCGTCGAGGAGGTAGAACAGCTCGGCGGAGCGGGAGTGGTGGTGGGGCGCGGCGCCGTTCGCGCCGTCGAGCAGGGTCACGCGCTGCGTGGACAGGTGGCCGCCGGTGGAGCTGCTGTCGGCGAGGAGGCGCAGGGTGGTGGGGCCGGCGCCGAGGGTCTCGGCGTCCGCCGAGCGCACGACCACCGAGGAGTCGAAGATCAGGGACATGGCTGGGGGCTCCTGTTCAGTGGGTGGGGGCCGGGGCCGGAGGCGTGGCCGGGGCTGTGTGGTGCTTCGCCGAGCGGCGGTGCTCGCGCAGGAGGAGGGCCGCGGTCAGGGCCACGGCCGCGGCGGTCGCCCCGTGGATGCCGTACGCGGCGCCGGCAGGGCCGCCGCTGGCCAGCACGATCGCCATGTCGCCGGCCGGTACGCAGACGATGGCGGCCATCGCCCAGCCGAGCGCGCGGCGCTGCCCGGTCAGGAGCAGGGCCAGGATCACCAGGCCGGTCGCGATGTCGCGGACCCCCTTGACCGCGAGGAAGGCGGTGCCCTCGTCCCGGGGCCAGGTCGGTACGCCGAAGTCGGGCGCGTTGGCCTGGGGTGCGAGCAGGTAGGCGAGGCCGACGTACAGGATGAAGGCCCCGCCGACGGCGGCGAGGGCGGTGGCGAGGTGCTTCAGGGTCATGGCCGTCTCTTCTCGGGGGAGTGGTCGGGTCGGGTGGGGTGGCGTGGAATGGTCGTCAGGCGGATGTGCGCAGGGTTCGGGTCGTCCGGGCGTACGCGGGGCGGCCGATCGTGTGCCAGAGGAGGCGTACGGGGGGCGGCAGGGCGGCCAGCAGGGCCCTCCGCTCGGTGCGGTCGGCCTCCTCCAGGGCCATGCCGAGGTAGGAGAGGAGCTTGGGCTTCGGGACGTGCGCGGCGAAGTCCTCGCCCATGCGGTTCCATTCGGCCGCCGTGAGGTACCGGGCGGCGAGCGGCAGGAGGGCGGCCTCCTCCTCGTCCAGGTGCTCCACCAGGACGGCGCGGTGGTCGGCCAGCAGCGCCGTGAGCGTGTCCCGCGCCGCCTCGCCGGCCGCGGCCTCCCAGGCCGGCAGGGCGGCGTCGGCCGCGGCGAGGGTGGCGGCCACCCGGTCGTGCTGGGCCTCCATGCGCAGGACGACGTCGGCCTCGAGGTCGACGCGGGCCAGCAGGGGCGGCCACAGGTTGGCGTCCTCGGCGGTGTGGTGGTGGTGCAGGCCGAGCCGGTAGGTGCGGAAGTGGTCGGCGAGGAGGCGGGCCCGGGCGGTGTCCCCCGGGGCGACCGCGGCGACCAGCTCGACCAGCAGGCGCGCCTCGCGGCGCAGACCGCGGTGGACGACCACCATCTCGTGGGTGCGGGGGCCGGCCGCGGCCGGTGCGTTCGGGCTCATGGAAGAACCGTCGCCGGCGGCTCATGGAGGCCTCGTGGCGTCCGCTTGGAAACCGCTTGGAAGCAGCTCGAGCCCCAGGCCGCGGCCTGTTCCCCCGCCGCTCTTCCGTTCTACGGTGGCAGATCATGGTCTCCCTGCGCGTACTCGGGTCCTTCACCGCCGAACGGGACGGCGAGCGGATCCCGCTCGGCGGCCACCGGCAGCGGTCGGTGCTGGCCCTGCTGGTCGCGGCCCGCGGCCGAACCGTCTCGGCCGAGCGGATGATCGAGGACCTGTGGCAGGGAGCCGCCCCCGCCCGGGCCATGGCCTCGCTCCAGGCGTACGTGTCGAACCTGCGGCGGCTGCTCGAGCCGGGGCGTGCCCCGCGTACGGCGGCGCGGCTGCTGGTGACCTCGCCGCCCGGGTACGCGGTGCGGCTGCCCGAGGACGCGGTCGACGCGTGGCGCTTCGAGCGGCTCGTCGGCGAGGCGCGGAAGCGGTACGCGGACGAGCCGGGGGCGGCCGGGGAGCTGCTGCGGGAGGCGCTGGCGCTGTGGCAGGGAGCGGCGTACGCGGAGGTGGCCGACGAGCCGTGGAGCCACGGGGAGGTCCTGCGGCTGAACGAACTCCGCGCTTCGGCACGGGAGTGGGAGCTGTCGGCCGGGCTGCGGGGCGGGGACCGCGCCCGGGTCGTCGCGCAGGCGGCGCTGCTGACCCGTGAGGAGCCGCTGCGGGAGGAGGGCTGGCGGCTCCACGCACTGGCCCTGTGGGCCGAGGGCCGCCAGGCCGACGCCTTGGCGGCCCTCCGCCGCGCCCGGGAGGTCCTGGCCCAGGAGACGGGCCTGGACCCGGGCACGCCCCTGGTCACCCTGGAACGGGCGGTCCTGACCCAGGACCTGCAGTTCCTGGAACGGGCCACGGACCCGGCCCCGGCCCTCGCCGCCGGGCGCCCGGGCGCGGGTGCGGGCATGGTGGGAGACGCAGGCGCGGGCACGACCACGGGCACAGCCACGGGCGCGATCACGCCGGCGGGCTCCGGGGTGTTCGTGGGACGGGATGCGGAGCTTGCGGCGTTGGAGGCGGCGGCCCGGCGGGTGGGCGGCGGCGGGCCGGGCGTCGTGCTGGTCACCGGGGAGGCGGGGGTCGGGAAGACCGCGCTGCTGGGGCGGTTCCGGGAGCGGCTGCAGGACGAGGGGTGGCTCGTCGCCGTCGGGCGGAACACCGACACGGAGGGTGCGCCGCCCGCGTGGGCATGGGCGGAGGCGCTGCGGGAGGTCGCCGCCGTCACCCCGCCCGGCCCGGGAGCGGCCGCCGTGCTCGCGCCGTTGCTCTACGACGGCCTGCCCGAGCAGGATGCGGCGGCCGTGCCGGGCCCTCACCGGGACGGCGTACCGGCCGCACCAGGCCGGTCCGGGCACGGTGCAGCGGGTGCCGTCGGGGGCGGCGGGACGGCCGTGGCCGAGTGCGGGGATGCGGGCATGGCCCGGGATGCGGGTGCCGCTCGGGATGTGGCTGCAGGTCGGTTTCTCTTGCGGCGGACCGTGTGGGGGTGGGTCGGGACGGTGGGTGTCTCGCGGCCGCTCTGCATCGTGCTCGACGATCTGCACTGGGCCGATGCCGAAAGCCTGGCGCTGCTCGCCGGGGCGGCCGAACTGCCGGCCGACAGCCGTGTCCTGGTGGTGTGCGCGCACCGGTCCGACGAGGTCTCGGGGGCGCTCGCCGACACGCTGGCCGTGCTGGCCCGCCGTTCGCCGCTGCGGCTGCCGCTGCCCGGTCTGGCTGCACCGGCCGTCGCCGAGGTGGTCCGCTCGCTGGGCGTGCCCGAGGCCGATCCCGAGACGGTGGCCGCGCTCACCGAGCGGACCGGCGGCAACCCCTTCTACGTGCGGGAGAGCGCCCGGCTGCTGGCCGGCGAGGGCGCCCTCGTCGCGCTGTCGGAAGTGCCCGAGGGCGTACGGGACGTACTGCGGCGGAGGCTGCGGCGGCTGCCCGAGGAGGCGGTGGCGGTGCTGCGCCTCGCCGCGGTCGCCGGACGGGAGGCGGAGGTCGAGGTGCTCGTCGGGGCCGCGGATGCCGGGGAGGACGCGGTGCTCGGCGCGCTGGAGGCCGGCCTGGTCGCCGGGCTGCTCCTCGAACCGGCGCCCGGGCGCGTCCGGTTCGCCCACGCCCTGGTCCGCGACACCCTGCTGGCCGACCTGAGCGCCCTGCGCGCCGCCCGCATGCACGGGCGGATCGCGGCCGCGCTGGAAGGCGCCGGCTCGCGCGACGTGTCGGGCCTCGCCCACCACTTCGTGCGGGCCGCCTCCTCCGCGACCGCGGCGAAGGCGGTGGAGTACTGCGTACGGGCCGCCGGCCTGGCGGAGGCGCGCCACGCCCACGAGGCGGCCGCCGCCCTGCTGGCCGACGCGGTCGACGCCTTCGGGCGCGTACCGGCGGGAGCGGGCGGGGACCGGGACGGGGAATGCAGCATCCTGCTGGGCCGGCTGACGCGCGCGCAGGTGCGGGCCGGGGCGGTCATGGCCGCCCGCGCGACGCGCCGTACGGCGATCGACCGTGCGGTCGCCGCCTCCCGCGACGACCTGCTGGTCCGCGCGTTCACGTCCTGGCCGGAGCCGGTGCCGTGGCAGTCCCGCCCGTACGGGATGGTCGACCGGCCGGTGGTGGAGCTGCTGGAGCGCCTGCTGCAGCGGCCCGGCCTCGCCCCGGACCTACGGTGCCGGCTGCTGGTCGCGTACACCGTCGAGCTGTCCGACGAGCGGCTGCCCGCCGTCCTCGCGGCGGCGCGGGAGGCCGTCGCCCTGGCGGACGGGCAGGCCGACCCGGTGCTGCGGGCCTCGACGCTCGCCGCGCTCGCCCGGGAGCTCGACGCGGACCTCCAGTGGCGCGAACGGGAGGAGCTGGGGCGGGAGCTGGAAGAGCTCGCCGCCGCGCACGACCTGCCGGTCCACCGCTGGTACGGGCTGTTCGTCCGGTCCACGGCTGCGGCGGCCCGCGGTGACGTCCGCGGTGTCCGGCGGCTCGTCGACGCCTACGCGGAGCTCGCCCGTACGTACGCCTTGCCGGGGCCCGCTGCGGTCTGCGCCTGCGTGGAGGCCACGCTCGCGCACGTCGCCGGCCGCACCGCGGAGGCCGAGCAGGGATACCGCCGGGCCACCGCCCTGATGGCCCGCCAGGGCTCGCCCCACGCGGAGGGGTACCTCGCGATCGCCCTCACCACGCTGCGGGCGGGCGAGGGAAGGCTCGCGGAGTGCGTACCCGCGGCCCGGGAGGCCTTCACGCGGTACGGGCCGTCCGCCGCGGACCTGCTCGCGGCGGCGCTGGCCGCGGCGGGCGAGCGGGAGGAGGCGCGCGCGGTCCTGGACGGGGCCGGGCCGCTGCCGGCCAACTACTTCTTCAAGGTGTTCGGGAGCCTGCGGGCGACGACGCTGGTGGCGCTGGGTGAGCGGGAGGGCGCCGCGGAGCTGTACGCGCAGCTGCTGCCGTACCGGGACGCCCCGCCGCCGTCCTCGGGGTTCACGGTGGCGACCCGGCCGGTGGCGTACGCGCTCGGGGAGCTGGCACTGCTGCTCGGACGCCCGGCCGAGGCCGCCGCGCACGCCGAGCGGGCGGCCGCCATCACCCGCCAGTGGAAGGACGTCGCGCCCCCGACTGCCCGCCGCTGACCCACCCACCGCTCGAATGCCGGGCCGCTTATCGAACGTTCAAGCCTTTCTGGTACCACTTCAAGCCATGAAGAAGATCACCAGAAGACAGGCCCTGGGCTTCGCCATCGGCGCGGCCGCCGTGGTCGGCCTGTCCGCCTGCTCGTCGTCCAAGGCCCCCGCCACCGCGGCCATAGGGGCCGAGGCCTCGGGCTCCCCCTCGGTGCCGCCGTTCTCCCTGCCCTCCGGCGGCATAGACGAGGTGTACGAGGGGCACCGCATCCAGATCACCCTCGGCGAGGGCGGCCAGCACGGCGGCCACCACCTGCCCGCCATGCCCGTCGTCAAGATCGACGGCAACGAGCTCCACATCATGCGCAACGCCGACGGCAGTTGGGTCAGCGTCGTCAACCACTACGAGACGTTCCCCGACCCCATCGCGGCCGCCAAGGCGGCCATCCGCGACCTCCAGGGCACCCAGCTCGCCCCGTTCGGCCCCCACGAGGGTGGTAGCACGTCGTGACCGTCCGCAAGAACCAGGCCACCCTGACCCCCGCGGAGAAGCGCGCCTTCACCAACGCGGTGCTCGAGCTCAAGCGCAACGGCACGTACGACAAGTTCGTCTACGCCCACAACAACTTCCTGCTGAGCGACTCCGACTTCGGCGAGCGCGTCGGCCACCGCGGCCCCTCCTTCCTGCCGTGGCACCGCCGCTTCCTGCTGGACTTCGAGGCGGCGCTGCAGCGGGTGGACCGCAACGTCACGCTGCCCTACTGGGACTGGACCGTGGACCGCAGCCCCACCTCCTCCCTGTGGGCCGCGGACTTCCTCGGCGGCACCAGCCGGGCCCGCGACGGCCAGGTCCTGGACGGGCCCTTCGCGTTCTCCGGCGGCAAGTGGGCCATCACGGTCGGGGTGGACCGGCGTACGTACCTGCGGCGCACGCTCGGCGCGGGCGGCGTCCAGCTGCCGACCAAGGCCGACGTGGACTCCGTCCTGGCCATGCCCGTGTACGACGCGGCGCCCTGGAACAGCTCCTCCAACAGCTTCCGCAACCACCTGGAGGGCTGGCGCGGCGTCAACGTGCACAACCGGGTGCACGTGTGGATCGGCGGGCAGATGGCCTCCGCGGCCTCCCCCAACGACCCTGCCTTCTGGCTGCACCACGCCTTCATCGACAAGCTGTGGGCGGAGTGGCAGCGCCGGAACCCCAAGTCCACGTACCTGCCGGCCGGGCGGACGGCGAACGTGGTCGACCTGCACGGCACCATGCGCCCGTGGAACAACGTGACTCCGGCCGATCTGCTGGACCACCGGAGGTTCTACACCTTCGACACCGAGGGGGCCGCGGGAGCCCCCGCAGCCCCGCAGGCGTCGGCGCCTCCGGCGGCCCAGGCCCCGTCGGCGCCCCCGCCGCAGGCCCCGCAGGCCCCGGCGCCGAGCGCGCCCCGGGGCTACTAGCCGCGATGCCCGTGCCGAAGGCCGGTGTCCCTGGTGGGGCACCGGCCTTCGGCCTGTCCGGGGGCCGCGGGTCAGGCGGCGAGCTCGGGCTCGGCGGCGTCTTCGGCGGCGGGCTTCCTGGTGTCCCGCATGACCAGGGTGGCCAGCAGGGCGGCGGCCAGGACACCGGCGGCGCTGATGGTGAAGGTGGTCGCCATCGAGGAGGTGAAGGCCTCGCGGGCGGCGCGGATCAGGCCGGGCTCACCGTGGGCCGCGGCCAGGGCCCCGGCGATGGACTGCTTGGCCTGCTCGGGGGCGCCGGCCGGCATCTCGTCGGCGTAGCTGCTGGTGAGCAGCGAGCCGAGGATCGCGATGCCGAGGGCGGTGCCGGCCTGCTGGATGGTGTCGTTGAGGGCGGAGCCGACGCCGGCCTGCTCCTCGGGGATGGTGCCCATCAGGGCGCCGACGGCGGCGGGCATGGCGAGGCCGGCACCGAGGCCGAGGAGGCCGAGGGCGGTCGCGGGGACGGTGAAGCCGGTGTCGGCCGAGACGGTGGTCAGGAGCGCGAAGGAGGAGGCCATCACGAGCATGCCGGCCAGGATCAGCGGGCGGTTGCCGGCCTTGGCGGCGAGGGCGGCGCCGGCGCCGTTGCCGATGAGGGCGGCCACGGCCAGCGGGACGAAGGCGAGGCCGGCCTTGAGGGGCGAGTAGCCGAGGACGAACTGCAGGTACTGGGTGAGGACCAGGAGCAGGCCGCCGTTGCCGATCTGGACCAGGGTCAGGGAGAGCGAACCGCCGCTGAAGTTGCGGTTCTTGAAGAGGACCAGCGGGACCATCGGGGAGTCGGTGGTGTTCTCCCACACCACGAAGCCGATGAGCGCGACGGCGGCGACGGCCAGGGTGAGGGTGGAGCGGCCGCCGAAGGCGCCGTGCTGCGGGATCTCGATGATCCACCAGACGAGGGCGGTCATGCCGGCGGCGGACAGGACGGCGCCCAGCGGGTCGGGCTTCTGCCAGGGGCCCTTGGACTCGGGCATGAGGGTGAGGGCGGCGAGGACGGCGAGGGCGACGACGGGGACGTTGATCAGGAAGATCGAGTGCCAGGAGAAGCGGTCGATCAGGACGCCGCCGAGGACCGGGCTGCCGACGAGGCCGAGCATCGAGACCGAGCCCCAGGCGGCCATGGCCTTGGGCCGCTCCTCCTCGTCGAAGACGGTGATGAGGATGGAGAGGGTGGAGGGCATGATCAGCGCTCCGCCGATGCCCATCGCTATCCGGACGGCGATGACCTCGCCGGGGTTGGTGCAGAAGGTCGCGGCGAGGGATGCGGCGCCGAAGAGCAGCAGGCCGATCAGCATGATCCGGCGGCGCCCGAAGCGGTCGCCGAGGCTTCCGGAGGTGAGCAGGAGGCCGGCGAACACCAGGATGTAGGAGTCGAGGATCCACTGGGTGTCCTGGGCGCTCGCGCCGAGGTCGGCGGTCATGGACGGGACCGCGACGGTCAGGGCCATGGAGTCGACCACGAGGACCAGGGAGCTCAGGCACAGCACGATGAGGATCCACCAGCGGCGTGGGTTGCGGGTTTCCATGGGTGGTTCCCTTTCGGCTTCGGGTGTGTGCCGGCGCCCCTTTGGTGTTCGGGGCGGGGTGGCGCGTACGGCGTTCCTTCGATGCGAACACTGTACGCATGGCGGAACGGTGTACGCAAGCCTGCATCGGCGTACGCCACCCGCGTACGCTGTACGCAGCACAACCGGACGCCGGTCCACCGCATGCGATCCAGAAGGAGCAGCACCATGGCAGCCAAGGCGAACCCGCCGAACCCGCCGATCCCGTCCGTATGGGCCCGCCGGACCCGCGAGGCCGATCAGCCGGCGCTCAGCCGGGCCGCGATCGTCCGCGAGGCGGTCGCCATGCTCGACGCGGAGGGGGTCGAGGCGCTGAGCATGCGCAAGCTCGGGGCGCGGCTGGGGGCGGGGGCGACCTCGCTGTACCGGCACGTCGCCACGAAGGACGAGCTGATGGAGCTCGCGGTGGACGAGGTGTTCGGCGAGATGCCGGCGCCGGAGGCCGAGGGGCCCGACTGGCGGGCGGCCGCCGCCCTGGCGGCGGAGTCGTTCCGCGCGACGGCGCTGCGACACCCCTGGCTGGCGTCGGTGCTGGGCCAGGCGGGGCTCGCGTACCTGGGCCCGAACCTCATGTCGTACTCGGAGCGGCTGGCGACGCTGGTCACGCGGGCCGGGTTCCCCGAGCCGAGCCGGGCCATCGACGCGCTGATGGCGTACGTCGTCGGGATGAGCACCACGGAGGCGGCCTGGCTCTCCACGGTGGCCCGGTCCGGTCAGAGCGAGGCGGAGTTCATCGCGCGGCTGATGCCGGCGGCGCAGCAGGCGGCGGCCGGCCACGAGCACCTGGTGGAGGGGTATGCGGCCGCGGCGGCGGCCGATCCGGTGGAGACCCGGAACGCGAAGTTCGCGTACGGCCTGGAGGTGGTGCTCGACGGGCTGGCGCTGCGGCTGGAGCGGTAGAGGCAGGGGCTCATGGGACTCACAGGCCGGCGAGGAACTCGCGGACCGCGGTGGCGAAACCCTCGGGGTCGGCCTGGGCGATGAAGTGGTCGGCGTCCAGGGGCCGGTACGCCGTGCCGGGGCGGCGGGCGCACATGGCCCGGGCGTGCTCGGCGGGGAGGACCTGGCTGCGCAGGCCGTGGATCAGGAGCGCGGGGCAGTCGGAGCCGAGCCACTGCTTCCAGTGGTCGCCGTGGACGAGGTTCTCGGAGTCGACGGTGTCCTGCGGGTGGAACGGCAGCCGCCAGCCGGCGCCGTCGGGCAGCGGGCGCAGCACCGGCCCGAGGACGGCGGCGAGGGGGCCGCATGCGGCGGCCAGTTCCTCGCGGCTGGGGGCGGTGTAGGGGAAGTTCAGCACGAAGGCGAGCGGGCTCGCGCCGTGGTCGGGGAGGTCGGCGGCGGTGTCGACGTTGATCAGCGCCTCCACCAGCTCCGGCCGTTCGGCGGCCAGGTGGTAGGCGTTGAAGGCTCCGAGGGAGTGGCCGAGGAAGACCGCCCGGTCGATGCCGAGGTGGTCGAGGAGGGCGAGGAGGTCGGCGAGGTAGCCGGCGCGCGTGTACTCGGCGGCCCGGTCGGAGTCGCCGTGGCCGCGCTGGTCGGGGGCGATCACCCGCCACTCGGGGCCGAGCGCGGCCGCCAGGGCGCCGAAGGAGGCGCCTTCGGAGAGGTGGCCGTGCAGGGCGACGAGGGGGCGGCCGGTGCCGCCGAAGTCCAGGTAGGACAGGGCCCGGCCGTCGATGGTCAGGGTGGCGCGGGTGGGCTGGGCGGCGGTCATGTCGGGCTCCTTCGCATCGGGTGCCGGGGGCGGGCCGCCCCTCGACGTGATCGACTATACACACGTACATGACGGCCGTTCAATACGCTTGTATAGGCGAGTGGTCGAGCGTTGGCCGGAAGGAGGTCCCGCCGGGTGGAGAGCTACGCGGCAGCCTCCCAGGGGAAACCGTCCGGGTCGGTGAAGGTGTCGGCGGTGCCGCCGAGGACGATGCGGTGCGAGCCGGTGCCGTCGACGGGGACGCCGAGGTCCTTGGCCAGGGCGCGGCGCTTGTACAGGGCCAGCTTGAGGGGGCTGGAAGTGCCGGGGGCGAACTCGACGTACGTGCCGCCGAAGCTCTTGGCCACGGTCAGGCCCCGGCCGGCGTAGAACTGCTTGGTGGCCTTCACGGCCTCGACGCCGAGCAGCAGGACGATCTCGTCGATCTCGCGGGTGGCGGGGCCGGTGTCCTTCTTCGCCGAGGTCGCGATCTTCCAGATCGTCCCGTCCGGGGCCTGGACGACGCCGCCGTAGCCCCACAGTGACTTCGCGGCGGGCTTCAGGACCGTGGCGCCGGCGTCCACGGCGGCGCGGAAGAAGCCGTCGACGGTGGCCGGCCCGGACACCGTGAGCCCCAGGGTGAAGCCGCGGAATCCGGTGGACTGCGCCTCGGACGCCCGCAGGCGTATGTACGCGTCCACGCCGAAGGCGGTGTAGAAGCGGTGGGCGGCCTCGGGGTCGGTCACCTCAAGGGTGACGGACGCGAGGGACGTGGGGGCTGCGGTGGAAGTGGTGGTTGCCATGACCATCACGCTAGGGGCCGGGCGGCGGCCGGGGCTTCTCGATTCCTGACCGGTCTTGCGACCTGCTTCGCGATGCCGAGCCCGGCCCGTAGGCCGTACCCGCCTCATCGGGATCGACGGCCGCCGCATCCGCCGCCTGGCGCCGGAAGGCCCCGGGCGGCATGCCGGCCAGCTCGGTGAAGCGGGTGGTGGACGTCCCCAGCGACGCGCAGCCGACCGCGAAGCAGACCTCGGTGACGTCGAGAGCGCCTGCACGCGTGCACGCCGCCCTTCAGGCTTGCAGGCTCAGCGCACCTCCTGGATGCGGACCAGGTTGCCCGCGGGGTCGCGGAAGGCGCAGTCACGGACGCCGTACGGCTGCTCGGTCGGCTCCTGGACGACCTCGGTGTCACCGGCCTGCACCTTCTTGAAGGTGGCGTCGAGGTCCGGGGTGGCCAGCAGGATCCAGCCGTACGTGCCCTTGGCCATCATCTCGGCGATCGTGCGCCGCTCGGCCTCGGTGATGCCGGGATCAGCGGCAGGCGGCGCCAGCAGGATCGACGTGCCGGGCTGGCCGGCCGGGCCGACGGTGATCCAGCGCATCCGGCCCTGCCCCACGTCGCTGCGGACCTCGAAGCCGAGGACGTCGCGGTAGAAGGCGAGCGACGCGTCCGGGTCGTCGTGCGGGAGAGCTGTCGTGTGAATGGTGATGTCCATGGCGAGCAGGCTAGATGCGACCGGCGTGAGCCGCGCTTCTGTTCCTGCTCGATCCGAAGACGTCGGGACGTTCGCAGGCATGTCAGGGGGCGGGGGCCGCGCCAACGGCCCCCGCCGGGTGCGTGGGTCCGGACCGTCGGCTCCCCCGCGGGCGGCGGTGAATCTTCACGGTTCCGCCCTGTCGGCAGTATGCGGCGCGGGGGCGTTGTTCAGGGCCGCAAGTTCTTCGTGAACGCGGGCGGCGGGGCGGGGCGGTGTGAGCTGCGGGGTTCCCCCGGCGGCGGAATTGTTCACGGCCGCGGGGTCCGGGCCGGGAATTGTTCAGAAGAGCGGATATTCGGCTGATGTCTGGAATGTCGGCGTATTGAGGCCCGGTGTTGCCGGGGGTCCGTCTCGGGCATGGTGGGTGGGCGTCCGCAGGCCGTACCCGGCCGGCGAGCGGGCCCGTAGCGCCAACTACGGGATCGTGCAGGCGCGTTGCACCACCCTTCGGACCGTCGCTTTCCAAGGAGTCCTCGTCATGGTGGTTTCTGCATTTCCTCTTGCCCGCCCCCGGGGGTGGCCCTCCCCCGTCGTCGTCAAGGTCCTCGTGGTCGTGGTGGTGGCCTTGGTGACCGCGGTACTGGGCTGCCTCGGCCAGGCCCCGGGCACCTCTCTCGCGGTGATGGTCATGGTCACCTCCACAGGGCTGGAGCTGGCCCACCGGATCACCACGGACGTGCCCGACGCCGGGGGCACCGGGCGCGGCGGCCGGGTCGGGGTCCGGTCCGGGGCCCCGGCCGAGCAGCCCGGCCGGTAGGGCGGCATGACCACGGGACGGCGGGGGCGGCCGCAACGCCCCCTCGACACCACCGTCCCGGCCCTGGCGGAGCTCGCGCAGCACCTGCGCGAGCTCCGTGCCGCGGCCGGGCTCACCCTGGACAACCTCTCCGCGACGACGCACTGGAGCAAGGGCGCCCTGAGCGCGGCCACGACCGGGCGGGACCTGCCGCGCCGGGAGCTCGTCGAGGCCTGGGTCCTCGCCTGCGATCCGGAGGCCAACCTGGACCTGTGGCGGGCCCGGCACGCGCGGGCCCGGGCGCAGCACCAGCGCACGCGTATCGCCCCGGCGAAGGCGGCCGGGGCTCCGGCCGGAGCGCCGGCCGGACCGGTGCCGGCGGCGGGGCCGGCCGCAGTGCCGGGGGCGCGGGTGCCAGCGGCTGCGCCGGCGGGCCCCTCCCCCGTACCGGCTCCGCGCGGGGCCGCCGAGCCGGCCCCCGGGCCGGGGCCCGGCTCGCTGGAGCGGGATGCCTGGCGGACCCTCGCCCCGGACCGGCGGCCCTGGGGCGTCGCCGCCCATCCGGCGGCGATCCCCGTGCGGTTCACCACCGTCGGACCGGACTTCACCGACACCGACACCGACACCGCGACCGGCGCTGCCGACCTCACCGGGCGCTACGACCAGATCGCGGAGGTCTTCGCCCTCACAGGCCGGCGGCGCCTGCTGATCCTCGGCGAGCGGGGCAGCGGCAAGACCCAGCTCGCCCGCCACCTGGGCACCCGGCTGCTCACGCAGGACGGCGGCCCGGGCGGCGCCAGCGCGGGCAGCAGCGGGGCCGTCCCGGTGCTGGTGTCGCTGCGCGGCTGGAGCCCCGAGCGCGGGCCGGACAGCCTGTTCGCCTGGCTCGCCGACGCCCTCACCGGCTGCTCCCCCGAGGACGTGCGGACCCTGCTGGGCCGACACCGCCTGCTGCCCCTCCTCGACGATTTCGACAGCCTGACGCTGCGGCAGCGGGCGCGGGCCCTGAGCATCTTCAACCAGCTGCCCGAGCAGGCGCCGTTCGTGCTCGTCAGCGGCTGGGCGGAGTTCACCAGAGCGGTGGAGCAGACCGACACCGTCATCGCCGGCAGCAGCGGGGTGCGGCTGCGGCCCGTCGGCGTCGGCGACCTTGACGGCTGGATCCAGCGCAGCTCCCGGTCCCGTACGAAGGAGCAGGACTGGGCGCCCGTACTGGCGGCCCTCGCCGCGCGGCCCGAACTGCCGGCCGCCGCGGTCCTCGCCGATCCGACGCTCGCCGGGGCCGCCCGGCTGCTGTACACCGACGGGCGCGCGGATCCCGGCGAGCTCGTCGCCGAGGACGCGAGCGCCGGGGCGCTCGCCTCCCGCCTGGTGCAGCACCTGTTCGCGGTCTTCCCGCCGTACCCGGTGCGCGGCAGGCAGGGCGCGCACCGCGAGCGGCACCGGCACCTGGCGCTGCACCTGCTGGCCCGCAGGGAGCAGGAGGAGGGCGGGCCGGTCGGCGACCTGCGGGTGCTCTACCGGGGGCGGCGGCCCGCGCGGCGGCGGGCGGCCGTACAGGCGGGGCTGCTGGGCCTGCTGGTCTGGCTGCTCATCGGCATCACCGAGGCGAGCAGTACTGCGGGCGGGTACGACTCCGGGTCGTCCGGGACGCCCGGGACACCGTTCGGGTTCTTCCTGGGGCTGCTGCTCGGGGCAGGGTGGTACGTCTACCTGCGCCACCGCCTGGACGAACCGCGCGGGCGCACGGACCTCTTCGGCCGGATGGGCCTGTGGGCGGTGCGGGCCGTTCCGCCGGCGGTGGCGGCGCTGCTCGTGCTCGGCGTCGAGCCCGACGAAGGGGAGCCGATCGGCTTCTGCATGGCGGGGGCGGCGCTGGCGGGGGCGGTGGGGCTCGCGGAGCGGGTCGTCCGTGAGCGGGGGGCGGAAGGAATGCCGGGCGAGTTGGCGCTGCTGCCCGCGCTGTTGCTGGTGGGGGCGGGGCCGAGGGCCTCTTTCGTTGCACTGGTCGCGCTGGTGCCCCTGTGGCTGGGGGTGGCCGTGACCGGTTACTGGCTGCGGGCCCTGTTCGCCTCGCGGTTCGCGCTGTGGGGCCTGTACCCGGCTGCCCTCGCCGAGCTGCTCGGCGAGGCCACGGGCCCGGAGGTGCTGCGGTCGGGGCCGGACGGCTGGTCCTTCAACCACCCGGCCGTGGCCCACTGGTACCGCGACACCGCGGACCTGCCGGAGCGGGACGCGGAGGGGGCGTGACCCGGAGGGTCCGTTCGGGAGGCGGGGGCGGTCAGCCGGTGGCGGCCGGGAGTTCGGCCTCGAGGCCGCGCAGGAGGGCGTGCAGGCCGTGCTCGAAGGTCTGCCCGGCAGCCCCGCGTTGTACTCCGCCGCCGGGTGTCGAGGCGGGCGCGCAGGCACGGGTAGGCCTGGGCGACCTCGGTCGCCCAGGCGAGGGACTCCTTGATCAGCTCCTCGGGGCCGCCGTCGTCGCGGGCCGGCCGCCGGGTCAGGGAGGCGGTGGCCGAGGCGCCGAGGACGCTGCCGCGCACGTACGTGAAGACGGCGGCCGCCGCCCGGTCCGCGGCCGGGCCCGGGAAGCCGGCCTTCTCGTAGAGGGCGAGGCTGTGGGCGTCGTGCACCTTCGCCACCGACGCGGGAGGCGTACGGTTGCGCCCATGAGCGACAGTCTGCCGGTCACCGAGGCCCGGGCGAGGTTCGGGGCGCTGGTGCGGCGCGCCTCCCAGGCCCGCGAGCGCGTCACGATCACCCACCGCGGCCGCCCGGCAGCCGTGCTCATCAACCCCCACGAGCTCGCCGACCTCGAGGAGGCCCTGGCCCTGGCCAGGTACCGCGAGCGCCTGGCGGCGGCCGGGGCCGCGCCGGCCGTCCCGCACGAGGACGTCCGCGCCCGGCTCGGCCTGGCGCGCGGGTGACGTACGACATCGTCTGGGACGAGGCCGCCATCGACGCGGCCGCCCGGTTCCTCGGGCACGACCCCGAGGGTGTGCGCCAGTTGATGGACTCCGTCGACCTGCTCGCCGATCAACCCCGCCCGGAGGGCAGCGCGCCGTACGCTTCCCCGGACCTGCGCCGGACGCACGTGGGGCGCTACCGGGTGATGTACGAGATCACCGAGACCGCCGAGGCCACGGGCACCATCGTGGTCCTCCACGTCGGCCGGCTCGGCTGACGGCCCGCGGCACCGGGTCTGTCGTACCGGGTCGTTCCTGCCGGTCGACCCGGTACGGGGGGCCGCGCCGGCGGCTACGCGCGCGACCGGCCGGCGGGGGCGGGGACGGCCGCGGCGACCAGGTGCGCCGGCTCCTCCTCGCGGCCCTGGAGCCAGAAGTGGCCCCCGGGGAACACCCGGGAGGTGAAGGCGCCCGTGGTGAGCCCCGCCCACGTGGACAGGGACGCGGGCGGGCAGCCGGCGTCGCGGTCGCCGCCGAACGCGGTGAGCGGGAGGTCCAGCCGTACGGGCGGCAGTTCCGGCCGGTAGTCGGTCAGCAGCCGGATGTCGGCCCGCAGCGCCGGCAGCAGCAACTCCCGCAGTTCGGGGATCCGGAAGACCTCGGGATCGGTCCCGCCCTGGCGGCGGGTGAAGGCGACCAGCGACTCGTCGTCCAGTGCGGGCAGGGTCCTGCGCTCGGCGCCGGGCGCGGGCGCGGCGGTCGCGGAGACGAACAGGTGGGCCGGCAGGGCCCGGGGGGCGTTGCGGGCGAGCCGGACCACGCTCTCGTACGCGACCAGCGCGCCCATGCTGTGCCCGAAGACGGCGGTGGGCAGCTCGGGGAGCCCGGCGAGCACGGTGGCGACGGCGTCGGCCAGTTCCGCCATCGACTCGATGCACGGCTCGCCCAACCGGTCCTGGCGGCCCGGGTACTGGACGGCCAGCAGCTCGGTGCCGGCGGGGAGGTGGCGGGCCCAGGCCTGGTAGGCGCTCGCGGCGCCGCCGGCGTGCGGGAAGCAGACGATGCGGGAGGTGGCGGCGCCCCCGTCAGCAGCGGCGGAGGCGGAGGCGGAGGCGGAGGCGGAGGCGGTGAATCGTTTCAGCCAGCGTGCTGCGTCGGTCACCCCAGCTCACCGCGCTCCACGCAGAACTCGTTGCCCTCCGGGTCGGCGAGGACGACCCAGCCGGTGCCGTCGGGGCGGGTCCGGTCCGCGACCAGGCGCGCGCCGAGGGCGACGAGCCGCTCCACCTCCTCGTCCCGGTTCCGTCCGGCCGGCTTGAGGTCGAGGTGGACGCGGTTCTTGGCGGTCTTGCCCTCCGGGACCTGCACGAAGAGCAGCGAGGGTCCGCCCTCGGGGTCCTGGATCCACGCCTCGGGGTCGCCCGGCTTGTCGTCGTCGGCCAGCGGGCGGCCCAGCAGCCGGCTCCAGAACAGGCCGAGCTCGTACGGGTCGCCGGTGCAGTCGAAGGTAATCGTGCGGATGCTCGGATACATGACTCTCCGTGTGGGGAAGGGAGTTCGGGACGGCCCGCCGGGTGGCTGCGGCCGCTCCCAGGATGCCGTGCCGGCCGGCCGGGACGCCGACCTTTCCCCGGAGCGCCGCGGTCAGGAGCAGTCGGAGTGGTAGGCGTACGGGCGGTCGGGGCAGTGGCGGCAGTCGAAGAGGTAGATGCCGCCCATGTCCCCGAGCATGAGCCCCGGCGGGCGCTGGATCCGGGTCCGCTCCTCGTAGGGCAGGTCCCGGACGGTGCCCGTGGCGGGGGTGTCCTCGACGGGCAGCCAGGTGCGCCGGCTCTCGCCGTCGAACTCGCAGCTGTTGACGGTGAGCAGGTGCTCCATGCGGTGTCCGCAGCCCGGGCAGTCCGGCCAGTACGGGTCCTGCGTCCAGGTCGGGTATCCGCCGGCCTTGACGCCCGGGGACACCGAGAGGTGGGACCAGTACGACCAGCCGGTCTCCTCCTCCACCTGCTCGAACCGTTCCTCCAGGGCCTCGAAGACCTCCGCGGGCAGGTCCCGGTTCGGGTAGTCGACGACCCGCTCCGGGTGCAGGACGCACGGGTCCGGGAGGTACTGGGCGGCGGCGCCGGCCGGGCGGGGCGGCTCGGCCGTGCGCGCGTCGGCGCAGTCGGAGGCGGACCTCCAGCGCAGCTCGGGGCGCGGGACGTAGCCGGCCTCGTGGTCGAAGGGGCACCACAGCACCTGGAGGAGGTCCGTGCCGGGCGGGAACGGCAGTTCGGGGACGTCGGCGGCGAAGAGCTGCAGCACCGGCACGAGGGGAAGCGGCTCCGGCGCCGGCGGCGGGGAGAACGCGGTCCGCGGGTGGTCGTCCTCGCAGTGCGGCCACGGCTCCGCGCGCGGCCACAGCAGGGGCCCGCCCAGCGAGCTGTCCCGCACCCCGGGGGCACCGGACCGGGGGTGCAGGCGTACGGCGTCCCTGCGGTGGGCGGCGACCTCCGGGAACAGGGCCTCCACATCGAGGGGCCGCGGCGGGGTGGTACGGGGCATCGAACGGGCTCCTGGGGCATCGGGATCCGGCACTGAGGGCAGCGGGATCGGCTCGGCGGGCGACGGCGGGCGGCCGACGGCGGGCGACGGGCGACGGGCGACGGCGGACGGGCCCCGGTCGCGGTCGCGGTCGCCCACTGCCGGGGCAGCCCGCAGCGTATCCGCCCCCACTGACGGCCCCGCGCCCCGCGCCGTGCCCGCCCCGGACTGCATGGCCGTGTTCGACGTCGACTTCGGGCACACCAACCCGCAGATCCTGTGGCCGCGCTCCGCGGCACGGTGACCGTCGACGGGCCTGCCCGGCGGATCACCGTGCAGTACTGGACAACGCCGCCCCCCGAACGGCTCTGACCTGCGCCGACGGTGGGATGTGTGCGCCTGTGTGCGCCCGGGCCTTGCGCCCCACTGTGTGGGGGACGGGGCGGGGGCGTCGGGGTGAACCTCGGGCGGGGGGCGGGTGTCGGGCGTGCGGGGGTTGCCGCGGCCCCGGCATGTGGAGGGCATGCCCAGACGCCCCCTGCTGCTGCTCTGCAGCGCGCTCGCCCTCGCCTCCTCCCTCCTCGCCTCCGCCCCCGGCGGGGCCGGCGCCCGCCCCCGCGCCGAGCCGGTCCCGGTCGACGAGCTGCGCCGCCAGACCATCACCGTCGACCGCGCCGAGTACGCCGACCTGTGCGCGGGCCCGCGCGAGGGCCGGCCGCTGGAGCACACCATCAGCTTCTTCCCGGACGTGTCCGTACGGGCCGTCGCCGAGCGCATCGAGCCCCGGGACGCGGCCGGCACCGTCAGCTTCGCCGGCCACGACGCGGACCGGCCCGAGCGCACCGTCTACCTCAACGTCACCGGGGCCTGCGACGCCGACGGCGATCCGGTCGCGGTCGACGCCCTGTACGACCGCGGCGACCGGGTGTTCCGGATCGCGCCGCTGCGCAACGAGCCCGGCAGGGCCCTGGTCACCGAGGAGGATCCGGCGCTGCGCGAGCGCCCGGCCGCCGACGACGCCGACGAGCAGTACGCCCCGCCCGGCGGGGGCGCGCCTCAGGCGCGGGCGCGCGCCGCCTCCGACAAGCCGGTCGTCATCGACATGGTGGTCGGGTGGACGCCGACGGCCGAGTGGGCCATGGGCGGCGCCGACGGCATGCTCAACCGGGTCGCGTACGCCGAGTCCACCATCAACCAGGCGTTCGCGGACAGCGGGGTGCGGGCGAGCGTGGACATCGTCGCCACCTACCGGGCGAACTACTACGGGGAAGAGACGGCTTCCGTGGTCCACGGCAAGCTGTCCGATCCGCGCGACCCGGAGCTCGGGGCGTACGCCTCCCAAGTGCGCGAGGCGTACGGCGCGGACGTCGTCGGCCTGATCGTGCAGGTCCCGGCCGGCACCAGCACCGGGCAGGGGAGCCTGCCGATGCCGCCGAGCGAGAAGAGCGACGCCCAGGCCTACTCCGTCACCGACGTCCACTCGATCGTCGACTGGTACAACTTCGGGCACGAGGTGGGCCACAACCTCGGCCTGTGGCACGACCGGACCACCCTCGACCAGCAGGCGGGCGGCGCCGACTACCGGCCGTACCTGACCACCCCGTACAGCACCGGCTTCGTCACCCCGGACCGGCGCTGGCACACGCTGATGGCGTACTCCAGCGCCTGCGGGCAGCCGTGCTCGGCGGTCAACCAGTACTCCAACACCGCCAACACGTGGTGGGGACAGCCGCTGGGCGACGCGTACGACAACAACGCCGTGGTCGCCCAGCTCACCACGCCGGTCGTCGCGGGCTACCGCACCCCGACGCAGACGCGCCTGCGGTACGGGCTGGAGCTGGCGGCGTGGCCGGCGGAGGGCGGCACGGTCCGGCCGACCACGTGGGGGCCGTACCGGCCGGGTACGGGGGTCACGGTGACGGCCGGGCCGAAGCCGGGCTACCGGTTCTCGGGGTGGGTGGTGGACGGCGTCCTGCAGCTGAACACCCTCACGTCGCATTTCCTGATGTTGCATCAGAACCGCACGGTGACCGCGCAGTTCGTGCGGCTGTGAGCCCTGTCCCCGGTTGCGGCCCCGGCCAGCGGCCGAGGCGGTCCAGCGCCGCGGCCAGCTCCGGGGCGTGGGCGGCGAAGGGGCCGAGGTCGGTGGCCCGGGCGAAGGCCGGGGAGTGTCGGTGGTCCGCGAGGCGGGCGAGGGTGCGCAGGCCGTGGTACGCGGACGGGCGGGGCGCCGAGGCCTCCGGTGGGGCCTGCGGTGAGGCAGGCGGCGGGGCGAGGCCCGCGGCGACGGCGGACAGCGTCTCCTCGAAGAGGCTCTGGCAAGCGCGGATGCCGCGCAGCATCACCTGGTGGAAGCGGTCCTCGGGGCCGATGGGGAAGCGGTGCTCGGCGATCACCGGCCCGGTGTCGATGCCCTCGTCGACCTCGTGGACGGTGGCGCCGTACGCGGTGTCGCCGTTCAGCAGCGCGAACAGGACGGCCACGGACGGCAGTCCGCGGTGCTGCGGCAGCAGCCCGTTGTGGACGTTGACGATGCGCAGGCCCAGGGAGAGCAGCGGCGCCCGGAAGATCTGCCGGTTGTTGACGGACCAGACGATCCCGTCGGTGCAGGCGGCGGCCAGCTCGGCGGCGCGGGTGTTGACGTCGGGCGCGGCCACGTGCGGGGTGCCGGGGCCGGCGGCCTCGGCGTCGAGCTTGTCGGCGGAGCAGACCAGGTCGACGCGGTGGCCGCGGGCGGCGGCGTGGGCGACGGCCCGGCGCAGCAGGGCGCCGTCTCCGACGAAGATCATGCGGGTGCCTCCTCGCGGGCGGCGGTGAGCCGGGCGCAGACCTGCCCGAGGGTCAGGTCGCGGACCAGGCAGGCGAGGTCCTCGGTGAAGCGGCGGGCCTGGTCGGGGGTGAGCAGGTCGGCGCTGACCGCGCTGAGCATCTCGACGAGGGCGAGGGAGTCGCCGCCGAGGGCCTGGAAGTCGGAGTCGGCGCCCAGGCCGGCGGCGTCCACGCCCAGGACGGCCGCCCAGTGGCCGGCGACACGGGTCCGCAGGGCGGCCTGGGTCGGGGGCGGTCCGGCGGCGTCGGGGTCGGGGTCGGGGGAGGCGGCCGGTGCGGCGGCGAAGGGGTCGGGGAGGGCGTCGAAGTCGGTCTTGCCGCTGACGGTGGTGGGCAGGGCCTCGACGGTGACGACGTGGGCCGGGACCAGGTGGCCGGGCAGGCGGCGGGCGAGCTCGGCGCGCAGGTCGTCGGCGGTGACGGCGGGGGCGGTGCCGGTGTCGTCGTCGGTGGTGGCGGTGTCGTCGGTGGCGGTGGCGGTGGGGACCGCGTACGCGACGAGCACCGCTGCCGTCGGAGCCGGCGCCGGGGCCGCGCAACGACTGCCGGACGGCGGTCGGCGGCGTACGGTCACCGCGGCGCGGGCCACGCCCGGGAGGGCCTCCAGGGCGGCGGTGACCTCGGCGGGCTCGATCCGGTACCCGGCGATCTTCACCTGCCCGTCGGCGCGCCCGGCGAACGCGACGGCCCCGCCGGGCAGGCGGCGGCCGAGGTCGCCGGTGCGGTACGCGCGCACGCCGTCGGGCCCGGTCGTGAACGGCGAGGAGGCGCCCGGCTCCTCGGCGGTGTGGCCGAGGTAGCCGCGGGCGACCTGCACGCCCCGTACGACGATCTCCCCGGTGCGGCCGGTGTCGCCCGGGCCGGTGCCGAGGATCTCGCCGTCCTCGGTGACGAGGTCGACGCGGGTGCCGGGGCCGGGGGTGCCGAGCGGCAGGGAGGAGCCGGTCTCGGTGTCGTCCACGACGTGCGCGAGGCAGGCGACGGTGGCCTCGGTGGGCCCGTAGCCGTTGATCACCCGGCAGCCGGTGCCGAAGGCGGCGTACGCGGAGCGGACGGCGGCCGGGGTGAGCTCCTCGCCGCCGAGCAGCAGGGTGCGCAGGCGGCCGCCGCCGTCGCCGCCGAGGAGGGCGAGGTGGGACGGGGTCAGCGCGAGGGTGTCCGCGCGGTGCTCGCCGACGAGGGCGCGCAGGACGGCGGGGGACGGGGCGTCGGGGGCGAGGACGGCCGTGCCGCCGGCGAGGAGCGGGAGGAAGAGGGGGAAGCAGGAGATGTCGAAGGCGTAGGAGGCGGCGAAGCCGAAGCGGGTGGCTTCGCCGACGCGGCACAGCTCGGTCATCCAGCGTACGAAGGCGACGAGGCCGCGGTGTTCGACGAGGACGCCCTTGGGGCGGCCGGTCGAGCCGGAGGTGTGCATGACGTACGCGAGGTCGTCGGGGGCGGGGGCCGGGGCGGTGGCGGCGGCCGGGGCGATGCGGGCGGGGTGCGAGGGGGTGGCCGGGATGTCGTCGACGGCGAGCAGCTCGCCCGGGACGAACGGGGCGAGCCCGGCGGCCAGGTGGCGGCGGGTCAGGGTGACGGGGGCGGCGCAGCCGTGCAGGACGTCCCGGACGCGGGCGCCGGGGTGGGCCGGGTCGAGGGGCACGTAGGCGGCGCCGGCCTTCAGCACCCCCCACAGGGCGCAGACCCCCGCCGGCGTCCGGTCGACGACCAGCCCGACCAGGTCCCCGCGCCGTACCCCGCGGCGCACGAGCTCGGCGGCCACCTCGTCGGACCGCCGGTCGAGCGCGGCGTACGTGACGGCCCCGGCGGGCCCGTCGAGTGCCACGGCCCCGGGGGTCCGGGCCGCCTGCGCCCGGAACAGGTCGACGACGGTGAGGCCGTCCGAGGGCTGGACCGCCTCCGGGCCGGCGCCGGCCCCGGCCGCAGGCCCGGGCGCGGGCGCGGGCGCAGGCCCGGGCGCGGCCGCAGGCCCGGGCGCCACCGGGGCCGCGTCCGCGCGGGCTTCCCCTGCCGCAACTCCCGGCCCGGCGGGCCCGGTAGGGAGCTGCCGCTCCCGCGGTGCGCCGGGCCGGTCCGCCGGAGCCGCGGGGGCCTGCGGGCGGCGCGGGGGCGCGGTGGTGGTGTCGGTGGCCAGGCGGGCGAGGACCGCGTCGAGGAGGGCGTCCGCGTGGGGGCGGAGGAGGGGGTCGCGGGCGCGGAGGCCGAGCGTGATCTCCGTCCGGGTGCCGGTTTCGGCGGCGGCGAACGACAACGGGACCAGCGGTGCGTGCACGGGCAGCGCGTAGGCGGTGGCCGCGGTGAAGCCGCCGCCGGACAGCTCGGCCGGGTCGAGCCGGCCGAGGTGGGAGACCACCGCCGAGGCCAGGTGGCGGTCGGTGCGTACGGCGGCGGCCTGGGCGGTGCGCAGCAGGACGGCCACCGCCGGCAACGGAAGCCGGGCCAGGCCCGCTTCGAAGCCGGCTGCGAGTTCGCCGCCCTCGGCGAGCGCGGACAGGAGCCGGCTGTGGGCCGCGGCCCAGTCCTGGCCGGGGCGCAGGTCCAGGAAGAGCGGGAGGGTCAGGTTGCCGGTCGCGGCGAGCTGCGGGCGGTGCCGGCGCAGGTCCACCGGGACCATGACACGGGTGTCGAGCCGTGTCATGTCGGCGAGGGCCTGGGCGAGGCGCGCGGTGAGCGCGGGGTGCCGGCCGGGCAGGGTGCGGCGCAGCCACAGGGTCTGCGGGGCGGCCCCGGCCGTACCGCGGCCGAGCGGCGAGGGCCGCCCGGGAAAGGGCGCCGGGCGCCGGTGGCCGCGGGCATTAACGGCGTTAACGCCCCCGCCCGCCCCTGTGCCCGCGCCCGCGCCTGAATCCCCTCCGGCGCCTGCTCCGGCGCCGGGCCCGGTGCCAGTGCCTGTGCCCCTGCCGGGGTCCGCGCCCGTGTGGCCGGTGCCGGCGGGGAAAACACCCTCGGCTGCCAAGGGGTTGGGAGCTTCGGGGTGGGCGCGATCGCCCCGGAAGGCGGCGCGCACGGCCTTGAGCGGGGCGGGGGCCGGGACGCGGCGGGGCCGGGTGCCGCGCAGGGTGGGGAGGAGGGTGTGGTCCGTGGTGGGGGCGGTGGCCGGGCGCGCGGGTTCGCCGCGCAGGGCGCGGTAGACCTCGCGGACCCAGGTCAGGGCGCCGTGGCCGTCCATCACGGCGTGCGAGGCGCTGAAGACCACCGCGGTCCGGGCCCCGCCCGCACCGGGTACGACCAGCACCTCGCAGCCGGGTGCGGCGTCCGGGTGCGCACGACCGGTCAGGAGCCGGGCGGTCTGCGGGTCCGAGGGGTCGAAGCGGCCGGCCGCCTCGGGCGCGTACACGATCCGCGGGAGCGGGCCGTCGGCCACCCACAGGGCGCCGCGGCGGCGCAGCCGCGAGCCGGGGCAGGCCTCTGCGGCCCGGGCCACGGCGGCCCGCAGCCGCCCCGGGTCGGGCACGCCGTCGCCCTCGACGACGATCCGCAGGGCCATGGCGCCGCGGGCCTGGCCCGCGGCGAGGTACAGGCGTTCCGTCGGGGACACCGGCCTGCTGTGCAAGGCGGCAATCTCAGGGCGAGGGCGAGGGTTGTGGTTCTTCATCGGGGGCTGGTTCCTCGGGTGGCCGGGGTGCGGGTGCGGGCGGTCCAGGCGGGGACGCCGCCCTGCGAGGCCACCCAGCGCGCCAGCTCCCGCAGCCCGTCGGCGCGGGTGCGGGTCGGCTCGTAGCCGAGGTCGCGGCGGGCCGCCCCGATGTCGTACGTCGTCGAGCGGGTCAGCAGGGCCAGCATGTAGCGGCTGAGCGGCGGCCCCGCGGGCGCGTCGGGCCGCAGCCGCCAGGCGGCCTCCACCGCCGCGGCCAGCGCGCGCCCGACCGGCAGGGGGATCCGCCGGCCCGGGGGCGGGCAGCCGAGCAGTCCGGCGACCTCGGCGAGGAACGGCCACAGGTCGGTGGCCTCGCGGTCGGCGACGAAGTAGGCGCGCCCGCCGATGCGTTCGGGGTCGGCCGAGACGGCGGCCCGCAGGCAGGCGTCGACGGCGTTGTCGACGTGGCAGAGCGAGACCAGGACCCGTTTGCCGCCCGACAGGTCCGGGAGCCGCCCGGCGTGCATGGCGGCGACGAGCTTCGGCAGGAACCCGGCGTGGTCGCGCGGCCCCCAGATGCCCCGCGGGCGCACCGCGCAGGTGGTGAACCCGGGCGCGTCCGCGGCCCGTACGTGCTGCTCGGCGACGGCCTTGGTGGCGCAGTAGTCGTTGAACCAGCGCGACGGGAACGGGGTGCTCTCGTCGATGCCGAGCCGGTCCCCTTCGCGTACGCGCATCAGCGCACTCGGGCTCGACACGAACACGAAGCGCTGCGCCCCGGCGGTACGGGCCGCCTCCATCAGGCGCAGCGTACCGGTGATGTTCGCGGCCGTGAACGCGGCGCGGCTGCCGTGGTCCACGACGCGGGCCGCGCTGTGCACGACGGCGTCGCAGCCCTCGGCGGCGCGCATCAGGGAGTCGGGGCGGGTCAGGTCCCCGGTGGCCAGTTCGACGCCGGGCAGGGCGCGCAGCCGGGCCGTGTCGCTGCCGGGGCGCACCAGGGCCCGTACGCGGTGGCCCTCGCGCAGGCAGCCGTCGACGAGGTGGCCACCGAGGAAGCCGGTGGCGCCGGTGACCAGGATCTGCTTCACAGGGCCCGCCACCAGGTCGCGCCGTAGAGCATGGTCAGGGCGGCCGCGGCCGGGCGGGGGACCCCCGCGGCGCGGGCCCGGGGCAGGGCGAGCGGGAGCTGGGCGGCGTGCCCGGCGATGCTCAGGGCGGCGTCTGTCCACCACAGCAGGCGCAGCGTGCGGGAGTCGGGCACGCCGGCCGTGGCGGCCCAGACGGCGCCGCCGAGGAGGTACGCCCAGCCGGCGAGCGGCACGAGCCGGGGCGCGCCGGCGCGGGAGAGCAGCGGGGCGGGCGGGGTGAGGCGGCGCTCGGCCCAGCGGGCCAGCTCCTCGCGGCCGATCTTGGCGTTGTGCCGGATGTCGACGGGGAAGCCGGGGTGCTGGAGGAACTCCTCCAGGCCGGTCGTGGGGGCGTGGGCGGCGGCCAGCTCGCGCAGTTCGGCGACGAGGCGCTGCCAGGCGGCGGGGTCGAGCTCGCCGTCGCCCTCGGTCTCCACGCAGACGACGGGGCGCTGGGCGCGGGGCCGGTCGCGGCCGCCCTGGCCGCCCTGACCGCCCTGACCGCCGCCACCAGTACCGCCACCGGCGGCGCTGCCGCCCCGGCCGCGGCCCCAGCCGCTGTCGGCTCGGGGGCGAGAGTCGGGCCCGGGGGCGGCGGGTACGGCGCTTCCCACCCCGACGAGGGCGGTCCGGCGTACCAGCGGGTGGGCGTTGAAGACGCCCTCGCAGCGCACGGTGTGCAGGTCCCGGTGCTCGGCGCGCACGCGCTGGGCCGCGCGCCCGCAGAACCAGAGCCGGCCGTCCTCGTCGAGGTAGCCGAGGTCGCCGGTGCGGTGCCAGGTGCGGGGGGCGTCCGCCGGCGCGGCTGGCGCCGCGGCGTCGTCGTCGTGCTGCGGCGCCTCGGCGACCTTGTGCAGGCGGTTCGCTTCCGGGGCGCGGTGGTAGCGGGGGCTTACGGAGTCGCCGTGGACGGCGATCTCGCCGACCCGCCCGGTGGGCAGGGGCGTTGCGGGCCCGAGCGGCGGCATCGGCCCGTCGGTGACGGGCAGGATCACCACCCGCGTCCCGGGCACGGGCCGTCCGACGCAGGTTCCGGCCCCTTCGGCGGCCCGCACGGCGGTCCCGCCGGGGGCCGCGGCGTCCGGGCCCAGTAACTCCCCCGCCTCGATCGAGGTGATCGGGAGGACCTCCGTCGCGCCGTACGTGACGTGGATGCGCGCGCGGTCGTCCAGGACGCGGCGCAGGGCGGCCACCGTGGCGTCGGGGACCGGCGCGCCGCCGCCGACGACGCAGCGCAGGGCGGGCAGCGGGTGGCGGCCGGGCTCGGCGGCGGTGAGGTGGGCCGCGAGGGTGCGCAGCAGGGCGGGCGAGGCGAACATCGTGGTGACGGCGAACCGTTCCAGCGCGTCGACCACGAGCTCGGGGTCGGCCTGGGCCACCCGGGAGGGTGCCAGCGGGGCGAGGACGAGGGTGGATCCGTAGACGAGGTCGAGGACGCCGTAGAAAGGGAGGGTGACCAGCGAGGTGTCCTCGCGGGTGCGGCCGTGGACGGCCTCGATCTGGCGGGCGATGGACAGCGCCATGCGGTGGGTGTACTCGACTCCCTTGGCGGGACCGGTGCTTCCGGTGGTGAAGCCGATCATCAGCAGGTCGCCGCGGCCGGCCGCCGCGGGTGCGGGGCCGCCGCTGCGGCGCCGGCCGGCGGCGCCGAGGGCGCGCAGCGCGGTCAGGGTGCGGGCGCGGCCGAGCCGGTGCCGGCCCAGGGTGACGGGAACGCGTACTTCGGCGAAGGTGCGCCGGCCCAGCACCCGGGCCAGGTGGGCGAGCGGCGGGCCGATGAACGCCTCGGCGCCGACGGTGCGGTAGCAGTGCAGCATGCGGCGCACGCCCATGCCGGGGTCGACGACCACGGGTACGGCGCCGACCCGGAACAGGGCGAAGGCGAGGGCGAACAGCTCCGGCCCGGGCGGGGCCATCAGGACGGTCCGGGTGCCCTTGGTGATGCCGGCCCGGGTGAAGCCGGCGGCCAGTTCCTCGACGGCCTGCTGCAGGGCGCCGTAGGTGAGGGTGCGGTAGCGGGGGCGGGGACGGGGACGGTCGCCGCGCCGGTGCGGGCGGTACGGGCCCTCGGGGTACACGACGGCCGGCTTGTCGGGGAAGGCCCGGGCGTTGCGCTCCAGGAACGCGGCCAGGCTCTGCGGGTCGGCGTCGGGATGGGCGTCGGCGACATGGGCGTCGGCGTGGGTGCCCGTCAGGGGTGCGGTGCGGGTCGTCGCCGCCGTACGGGGGGTGGTGGCTGCCATGCCGGTCACCACCCCTGCGGTCGGTAGGAGGCGCAGGCGGCGGCGGGGCCGGCGCCCGCGGTCACGAAGAGGAGGCCGTCGCAGTCCTCGGGCCGTACGCCGTCCAGGGCGCGCCGGTAGCCGAGGACCGGGGCCGCGGTGTGCGGCTCGCCCGTGATGCCGTGCGGCCCGTCGGCGGCTGCGGTGCGCGGTCCGACGACCAGGGTCCGGTCGAGGTCGAGTCCGAACTCCTCGGCGTAGGAGGCCACTGCGGCGGCGGCGAGTTCGCCGGCCCGGGCGTCGTGGCCGGGCGTACGGCGCACGGTGATGCGGGAGCGGCCGGCGGTGCCCATGGTGTCGAGGTCGAGATAGCCCCCGGTGTCGCAGGCGCCGTCGGTGCCGTCGGCGCCGTAGTGGCGGACGGGCCCGAAGCCGGTGCCGGGGTCGGCGGCGCGTTCGAGGAGCAGGGCGCCGGCCAGGTCGGCGTACGGGTAGTCGGGGTCGGCGGCGGCGTTGCCGCCGGGGTGGACGTCGGCGGCGGTGATGAGCAGCCGCTCGGTGGTTCCCGTCGCGAGGAGGGCCTGCCCGGCCTGGACGGCGTTGAGCACGCCGCAGGCCCCGTTCATCAGGTCGAAGGAGAACCCCGGGGAGGGCTGGGGGTCGGCGAGGTAGTCGAGGTTGATGCCGACCTGCTTCTGGACCAGGGCGGAGAGGGCCGGTTCGAAGGTGTTGTGCTCGCGGTAGACGCCGACGTTGATGAGGACGCCGACCCCGGACGCGGAGACGCGGGCGCTGTCGAGGCAGCTGCGGGCGGCGCGGCCGGCGAGGTCCACGGCCGAGGCGGGGGTGTGCGGGTCGGTGTGGACGGCGGTGGCGGCGGCGGTGATGACGATGCCCATGCGGCTCACACCCCCGCGCTGGTGATCGTGGCGGACAGGGCGCCGGTGACGACCCCGGAGGCGGCGGGCACCAGCAGGTACTTCGCCCCGGGGGCGACCCCGGGGGCAGCCCCGGCAGCGGCCCCGCTGCCGGAGGCACCGGCGCGGAGGTGCTCGCGCAGCGTCAGGAAGTGGGAGGTGGTCGCGGTGTTGCCGTACCGCTCCACGACGCGCGGCGACGGCGGCATCGCGGCGCCGAACTCGGCCTCGGCCGTCTGGTTCGCGTAGTCGATGAAACGGGCGCCGACCTGGTGCTGGATGACGTAGTCGAATTCCTCGTCGGCGAAACTGCGGCCGTCCTTGGCGAGGAAATCCGCGTGGAATCGCGGCCACAGTTTCAGCCGCTCGCGGTCGTGCATCTTCTTGTTGTCGGTGTAGAGGGCGATTCCCTGGGTGCGGTCGCTCGGCATTCCCATGCACAGGTGAGAGTATTCCGAGCAGGTCATGAGCTCGATGTAGTGGATGCGGTCGGCGGCGTCCACCGATGCGTCGAGGATGACGGCGGCCGCGGAGTCGCCGACCGAGAGGGAGGCGAACTGCGGGTCGTAGGAGTCGCCGATCTCGGCGGCGGCGGTGCTCGCGACGCGGGTGGCCTGCTCCCCGCTGACGACCATGCCGGTGCGCACGGCACCGGAGCGGATCATGCGGTCCAGGAGCCAGACGCCGGTCATCATGCCGGCGCAGGCGTTGGAGACGTCGAAGCCGATGGCGGAGCGGGCGCCCAGCTCCTTGGCCAGCATCCCGGCGAAGGAGGGCTCGAAGTGGAAGCGGCTGCCGTCCTTCACGCGGGTGATGGAGGCGCTGATGACGACGTCGAGGTCGGCCGCCCGGTGGCGGGAGACGGCCAGGCAGTCGCGGGCGGCGGCCAGGGCCATCCCGAAGGAGTCCTCCCCGGCGGCCGGGTCGGGGTCGTGGACGCGGCGCTCGGCGACGCCGGTGATCCGCTCTACGTCCGCACCGCCCAGGCCGGGCGCCAGCGCGGCCAGTTCGGGGGTGGTCAGGACTCCGGCGGGAAGAAAGGCGCCGAGGGCCTCTATTCGGCTGCGGCGCTCGGTGGTACGCATATTCGCCCTCCATGGCGATCCGCCTGGCGCGCCCTCGGAATGGGCGTGGGGCGGGAAATGGCAGAGGGTTGTCTGTTGCTGACGGACAGCGAAGTTACCGTAGCGTACGGATTTACCGGGGCCGGGCCGGAAGCGGCCGGAACGCCATCATCCGATCGATCTCAGCCAATCCCTCGAAGGGCGAATTCACGTCGGTGGCGGGGCCGTCGATCCGGCCGGGGCGGCGGGCGGGGCCCCCGGCCGGGGGCTCCGGGCCGGGTGCGGGTCGCTCCGGCCCGCTCCTCCGGGGCGCCCGGTCTGCGCCTGCACCCGGCTCACCCGGCGCAAAAGATGTCCGGAATCGCCCGGTCCGTCTTGACCGTGCGCTCGGGATCCGGTCGGGAACGGTTCGGGAACGGGTGCGGGCAGGATCGGTGGGACGTCGCTTGCAGGAGGAGGTTGCGGGGATGCGGTCCACCGAGATCGGCCCGTCGGTCGTGCCTTTGTAGGGGGTCGGGGCCTCGGGCTCCGGGCCGGGGATGGTCGGCTGCAGGCGTCGGGCGGCGGCCGGTGCCGCTGCGCGGAGCCTTCTCCCCGCCCCGCCCTTTCCCCGTATCCCGGGGCTCCGCCCCGGACCCCGTCCGCCTCAAACGCCGGCGGGGCTGGGGGATGCGGGGCTGGGTTGGGTGCGGGTGAGGGTTTCCTGGATGGCTGTGGCTCGGGCGTGGTGGGAGTGGGCGCTTTCGTGGTGGCCCAGGGCTTCCAGGGCCTGGGCCATTCCGTGCAGGGCGCGGGCCGCCTCGATGCGGTAGGTGATGGCCTCCGCGTTGCGGTACGCGCTCTCGTGCAGCTCCCGGGCCCGTTCGTGGGCGCCGCGCAGGTGGTGGACCCGGCCGAGGATGTTCTCCACGGCCGCCTGCCGCATCGCCGTCCCCTTCGAGCGGATCAGGGACAAGGACCGCTCGGCGTGGTCGGCCGCTTGGTCGGGGGCGCCCGTGCGCTGGAACGCCTCGGCGGCCAGGGCGAGGGCGAGGGCGAGGTTCTCCGGCATGCGGCAGTCGTCGGCCAGCTCCATGGCCCGTTCCACGGTGGCGAGGGCCTCCCGCTCCTCGCCGAGGGCCAGTTGGGCGATGGCCAGGTCGTTCAGGGCGGAGATCTCCTCGGCGCCGCTGCCGGCGCGCCGGCTGAGCAGGACGGCCCGTCCGGCGGCCTCGGCGGCCTCGCGGTGCCGGCCCGTCCAGGTGTACACCGAGCTCAGGTTGCACAGGGTGTACGCCTCCTGGCGGGCGTCGGCCAGTTCGCGGTGCAGCGCGGCGCCGCGCTCGAGGTGGCGGCGGGCGCCGTCGAGGTCGCCGAGGAAGCTCTGCAGCAGGCCGAGCAGGGTCAGGCAGACCGCCTCGCCGCCCCGGTCGGCGAGGCCCGCGGCGAGCTCGAGGGCCTCGGCGGCGGCGGTGACGCCGTCCTGGAAGCGGCCGAGCTTGCACCGGGCGACGGCCTGGTTGGACAGGCTCACCCGCAGCAGCCGGGGGTCGGCGAGCCGGCGGGCCGCGGCCACGGAGACGTCCGCGACCCGCTGGAACTCCTCCAGCTGGCTGCGCGAGTTGAGGTGGAAGATCAGGTTGCGGGCGAGCTGGGCGGCGTGCCGGGTGAAGCCGAGCTGCTCGGCGCGCTCCACGGCGGTCAGGAGGGCGCCCTGCTCGCGCTCGAACCAGGCCTCCGCCTCGGCGCCGTCCGCGAGGGCGGGACGTTCGCTCGGGCCCGCGCCGGTCCGGCTGCCGCCGGCGCCGAGCGGGGCCCGGCCGGGGAAGAGGATGCGGCAGGCCTCCTCCGCGGTCGTGAGGTAGTGGTCGAGCACCCGCTCGAAGGCGGCCAGTTCCTCCTGGCGGGTCCGCCCGCCGTGCAGGCCGTGGGTGAAGCTGCGGACCAGATCGTGCAGGACGTAGCGGCCCATCTCGCACTGGCCGATGAGGTTCATGTCGAGGAGGTGCTCCAGCGCCTCCTCGGCCGCGCGCAGCCCGGTGTCGAGCAGGGCCGCGGCCGAGTGGATCCCGATCTCGCGGCCCGGGTGCAGCCCGATCAGCCGCAGCGCGTCGCGGTGGGCGGTGTCCATGGCCTCGTAGCTCAGCTGGAGGGTGGCCTTGACGCTCTGGTCGCCGGAGCTGAGCTCGTCCATGCGGCGGGTCTCGTCGCCGAGCCGGTCCACGAGATGGCGCAAGGTCCAGCGGGGACGGCTGCGCAGCCGGGCCGCGGCGATCCGCAGGGCCAGCGGCAGGTGCCCGCACAGCGTGCCGAGTTCGGCGGCCGCCGCGGACTCGCTGCGCACCCGCTGCGCGCCCAGCACCCGGTGGAGCAGGGCGAGGCTGTCGGGCGGCGGCATCGTCCCGATGCTGAGCCAGTCCGCGCCGTCGAGGCCGGTCAGCCGGCTGCGGCTGGTGACCAGCACCAGGCAGCCTGAGGACGCCGGCAGCAGCGGCCGGACCTGGGCGGCGTCGGCCGCGTTGTCCAGCAGCAGGAGCACCCTGCGCTCGGCCAGCGTGGCCCGCCACAGGGCGGTACGGCCGTCGAGGTCCTCGGGTACGCGCTCCCCCGGCGTGCCGAGGGTGCGCAGCAGCGATCCGATGACGGTGCCCGGCAGGCGCGGGCTCTCACCCGGGGAGAAGCCGCGCAGGTCGGCGTAGAGCTGCCCGTCGGGGTAGCCGGCGGCCAGCCGGTGCGCGGCGTGCAGGGCGAGGGCGGTCTTGCCGCTGCCGCCCATGCCGTCGATCCCGAGGACGCGGGCGGCGGCGTCCGGCAGTTCGGGGCGGGCCAGTAGCCGCTGCACCTCGCGCTCGCGGCCGGTGAAGTCCGGCAGGTCCGGCGGCAGGGTGCAGGGTGCGCCGGACCGGAGCGGGGGCAAGGGTGGGGCCGGGGCCGGTGCGGGGGTCCGGCCGTCGGGCGGTCCCGGCGCGGCCAGTTCGGGGCCGTCGCGCAGGATCGCCTCGTACAGCCGGGTCAACCGGGGGCCCGGGTCGATGCCGAGGTCCTCCACCAGCAGCTCGCGGACCCGGCCGAACTCGGCGAGGGCCTCGGCCTGGCGGCCCGAGCGGTACAGGGCGAGCATGAGGTGGCCGCGCAGGGTCTCGCGCAGCGGGTGCTCGGCGATCAGCTCGCGCAGGTCGCCGATGAGTTCGCCGCTCTCGCCGAGCGCCAGGCGCAGTTCGACGAGCTGCTCCACCGCGGTGAGCCGGCGCTCCTCCAGGACGGCGGAGGCCGCGGCGATCACCGGGCCGCAGTCGGCGTGCATCACCGGGCCGCGCCACAGGGCGAGCGCACTGCGCAGGTGGTCGGCGGCCTCGGCGGGCCGGGCGGCGTCGAGGGCCCCGCGGGCCTGCTGCAGGCGGAGCGAGAAGAGGGTCAGGTCGAGCCGGTCCGGTTCGACGTCGGCGCGGTAGCCGGGCCCCTCGGTGAGGATCACGGAGGCGCCGTCCGGGATGCGCCGGCGCAGGTCGGCGACGGCCTTGCGGACCTGGTGGGCGGCGGTGGTCGGCGGCTCGTCGTCCCAGGCGGCCTCGACCAGCCGGGACACCGAGACCATCCGGCCCGGTTCGAGCAGCAGGGTGGCGAGCACCCGCGCCGGTATCGGCCCGCCGAGCCGCAGCCGCACACCCCCGACCCTGACCTCCAGCGGTCCCAGCACCGCGAAGCTGACGTCGCCGCTCACCCGGTCCCCCCGATCCGCCGAGACTGCCGAGAACTGCAGGCGGCCCCGTACCGGCTGCCGGCCCACGCTCCCGGATGCTAGGGGAGCCGCGCCCTCAACGCCCCGCCCGCAGACGCGTCCTGACGCCACTCTCGAGCCCCCCTCCACAAGACCTCCAGAGGGGGCGCGGCACGGCACCACGACGGCCTCGACGATCCCGCCGAAACGGCACCGCCCGCCGGGCGCTTCACGAACAGGACGGTTGTTCCCCTCTCGGTACGGACGGGCCCATGGGTGGGTGACGCCACGAGTCGGGCGTCTCACCGCATGACGGCTCGCCCCGTTCGGCGGAACGTCTCGCGGCAGCGGCGTGCCGTCGGCCCCGCTGAGCAGTAACGAGGTTGTGAGCGAATGAGGTCGGGGCACGTCGGCCTGGGGGTTCGGCTCGTGGGTGATTCAGCAGGTCAGCGAGCTGACGAGCACGAGTTCGGTGCTCGGCTTACGTCGGGAGGCCCGTTGGGCGGCCCGGTCGGAGACCAGACTGGCGATGGCCCGGTGGGTAGCCGCGTAGTGCTCACGTCGTCCGAGGAAGCGTTGCAGCGGACGCCACTGCTTGTGCTCGGCGTTGGCGTGCTCGACACAGATTCGCTCGGAGGACTGGCGGCGCCGTTGCTCGCGCCACGCGTACTGCTCGCCGAGCGGCGCATCTTCCTTCGGCTTCTTCGGCGGGGCACTGACCTGGTCTGGAAATTCGTTGGCTAGGCCCCGGTAGCCCTCGTCGACCTCGGCTTTCACTTCCGGATGGAGGCGGAGTTGTTCGGCGATGCCCTCGGTGCGCATCGCGGTCTGGTCGTGCATGCGGCCGGGCCGGTCGGCGCCCGACCATAGGGTGCGGCCCTGGCCGTCGCTGATCGTGGTGGTCTTGCAGGTGTTCTGCTTCTTCTTGCCGGACACGAACGCGCGGCGGCCGGGCTGGTGGGCTTTCGGGCGGCGGACCTGAGTCTCGGTGCCATCAATCCGCAGTTCACGCCCTCCGCCTGCGCGTAGGCGAACACGTCGGCCAGGGTCCGCAGCCGCACCCCGGGGCGGGCCGGGACGGCGAAGCCCGCTCGGCAAGCAGCGGGCGGATCTCACCGATCGCTCGGGTGATGGTGGACCGCTCCAGGCCGTACAGCTCTGCGAGCGCGGCGTGGGGGGAATCAAGGGGCCGTCACTTTAGGCGCGTTGCGGCGGTTCAGCCCAAGGGCTGGGCTTCACAGCCACCGCTTGGCTGCCTCGACACTGTCGCCGCCGCTGGTGTTGAACGCGATCGCGGCCCCTGGTGCATGCCGCCGGACCAGGTTCACGACCTGCTCGAAGAACGTCACAAGGGGTTCAGGTTTGCGTATTCCACCCCCGATGACGACGACGTCCCAGTCTTGTTCGGAAAGTGCCGATACCACCGTGGACCCGGCTGCTTCGTCCGGCGCGATCAGCGTCATGGAAGCGTCGATGGCGTGTTCGCCAAAACGGGCCAGTTCCTTGTCCAGGACCGCGCGCATGGCGTCCCCGTCCATACCAGGCACCGCGTGAGGGTCGAAACCAAGAATGAGAACGGAAGGCATGCTATGCATGACGATCAGCCCACCGTGCCGGTTCCCGTTGCCCGAAGCTGCCATCCCAATGGCAATCCCCATCCGAGACGCAGGGCGCTACCCGAGTCGGTGGCGGCAACACCGCGTGAGACGGCGGCTTCGCTCACCACCTCGTAACGGGGTGGTGGGGCCCAGGGCCGGCGCAGGGGGGCGGGGTTCTCGGTCCTTCCGGCAGCCGGGGCCGGCCGGAGACGGTGAAGGTCACCGTGTGAGGTCTCTCCCGGTCAGGTGTATTTGCCGAGCTCGCCGGCCTGGAGGGCGGCTTGGTCGTTGATGCCGATGACGTAGCCGTCCGGGTCGCGGAAGTAGAACATGCGCTGACCGGTGTGGTCGGTGTCGGTGTCCTTGATGATCTCGGCGTGCCGGGAGATGCGGTCGTGGGCGCCGTCGAAGTCGTCCACGCCCAGGTAGAACATGCCGGCGAAGCCGATGGGGGTGTCGGCCAGGCTGGGCAGCCAGTTCTTCAGATCGGCGTTGCTGTAGAGCATCCCGCAGAATCCGCCCTGGTAAAGCAGCATGTGGATGTCGTCGCCGGGCCGGGCGGTGCTGGAGTCGACGTCGAAGCCGAGCTGTTTGTAGAAGGTGATGCTGGCCGCGGTGTCCTTGACGCTCAGGCAGGGAGCGAACGGCATGAGTCCTCCATGGTCGGGTGCGGCCTCCACCGGGGTGCGGGCGCAAGGGGCCGGCATGAGCCGCCGAGCACCCCCGGTTCCTTTCTCCGCCGGTCCGGGCGGCTCCGCACGCCGGGGGCCGCCGTCCGGTGACGGCCACAGCCGCCCTGAGCGGCTGCGTCAGCGGGTGCTGCTGATGCAGAAGGGCTGGCCGGAGGGGTCGAGCAGGACGGTCCAGTGGTCCCCACCCGGCTGGTGAGCGGGCTTCGTCGCGCCCAGTTCCAGGAGCCGCTTCTCCGCCGCCTCGACGTCGTCGAACCTGATGTCCATGTGAAAGGCCAGTTCGTCCTGGGGCCAGCTGGGGGCCTTGAACGACGCGGCGGACCAGAAGACGTACATCATGTCGCCGACCCAGACCGGGAAGGCCGCCGGGCTGCCGTCCTCGTCCCGGTACGGCTCGGAGACCTGCGCGCCGAGGGCGGCGGCGTAGAACTCCGCGAGCTCGCCCCCGTCCCCGGCCCAGATCGCGTGCGACAGGACCTTGCCGGTCAAGGCGCCACCGGCGTGTGCGTCGACCATGGTCTTCTCCTCTGTTGCAGGTCGGCTGGGCGGTTCCCGCCCTCCTGAGCCGACCGTAACGAGCATGTAGGGCGGAGAATGTCCTATATGGGGCTCGGTGCAGGCTGCGGGGGCGGGTGCCGTGACGCGTGGGTAACGTGAGGGCCATGGCCTATGACGAGGTGCTGGCGGAACGGGTCCGGGAGCTGCTGGAGGAGGGCGAGGAGATCGTCGCGAAGAAGATGTTCGGCGGGCTCGTCTTCATGGTGCAGGGGAACACGGCGGTGGGCGTGGTCGGCGACGAACTGTTGGTGCGAGTCGGCCCGGACCGCACCCCACGGGCCCTCGCCAGGCCGGGCGCACGACCCTTCGAGTCCCGCGGCCGGGTCTCGAAAGGCTGGGTACTGGTGGCAGGAGAGGTCCTCGATGACGACGTCCTGGACGACTGGCTGCAACTGGGCCGGGAAGCCGCTGCCGGACTTCCGCCGAAGTAACCCCTCCACGCTCACCGCGTGCTCTTGCAAGAGGTGACGGACGCCCGGGACTCACGGACGCGGGGGCGAGGCGGACGGTCCGGGGACGGCGGCCGCTGTCGGCTGTGGTCAGGCCGCGCAGGCGGGCCGGCGGCCGTGGTGGGCGGCCATCTCCTCGAACAGGGCGCCGACGTCGAGCGGTGAGCCCTCGGGCAGCCCCTGCTGCTCGGCGTACGCGCGGTGCAGGTTGGGCAGCAGCCGCTCGGAGTCGAGGAGTTCGGCGTACGGACCGAGGTCGGCGGCCCGGGCGGCCTCCCGAGGGCTCGCTCCGGCGGCGGCGCCCTGTGCGGCCAGGTCCTGGAGCCAGCGCAGGTAGGCCTCGTTGGCGTCGAGGAGTCCGGGGCCGCCGACCGGGCCGTGGCCGGGGACGAGGGTGGTGGCGCCGAGGTCGCGCAGCCGCTGCAGCGCCGCCAGGGAGCCGGACACGGACCCCATCACGCAGAAGGGCGTGACGCCGTTCATCACGAGGTCGCCGGTGAACAGCACGCCCCGGTCGGGCAGCCAGACGACGGTGTCGTCCGTGGTGTGGGCGGCCGGCCCGATGTGGATCAGCTCGGCGCGCAGTTCGCCCACGTGGAGGGTGGTGCGGTCGGTGAAGGTGAGGTCGGGCGGGGAGATCTCGATGTCGCCCCAGCAGACCTCCGGCCACAGCCCGGCCATGTGCAGTCCGGCGGCCCGGACCATGGCTCGGGTGCGGGCGTGGCCGATGGTCAGGGCCTCGGGGAAGACGAAGTTGCCGTACGTGTGGTCGCCGTGGAAGTGCGTGTTGACCACGGCGCGCGGCGGCCGTCCGGCCAGGCCGAGGGCGGTCTCGCGCAGGCTGCGGGCGCGCCGCTCGGTGGCGGCGGTGTCGACGAGGGCGCAGGAGCCGCCGCCGGTGAGGATGCCCGCGTTGTTCAGGCACCAGCCGCCGGGCGGCTGGACGTACGCGTGGACGCCGTCGGCCACCTCGGTGAGGGTGGCGGCGGCCTGATCCTGCGCGCTGGTGCCGGGCACGGTCCACGCACCTCTCTTCTGGCTCGTACGGGCCGCCTGCAGGGCCGTCGGGGAGTGCGGGCGGGCTGCGGGCGAGCGGGCTGAGGGGCTCGCGGTCGCCCGCGCCCCGGGCCCCGAGCCTGGCCCGGCAGCCTGGACCTGCGCTCGAAGGGGCCTGGCGTCCGCCTGTAGAAGGCTGCCCGGTGCGTCGCGAGCCGTCCCGTACGGGTCCCCGGCCGGAATTCGAGCCGGGCTGTAGCGGCCGCGCCCAAGCTGGCGATGCGAAACCGGCCGTACCCCGGTGCCTCCGTGTCGAAAGGGCCCGCATGAGCATCGTCGAGGAAAGACCACTGGAGAGCGTGCGAGAAGAGTTCCGCTTCGCCTCGCTCCGTGAGCGCACCGCCGAACTGAGTGCCGTACGGGCGCTGGCCGAGGCCGGCCCCAGCGAGCGCGCCACCGCCGCCCAGCACGCCAAGGGCAAGCTGACGGCCCGCGAGCGCATCGACATCCTTTTCGACGAGGGGACGTTCAACGAGGTCGAGGGGCTGCGCAAGCACCGCGCCACCGGCTTCGGCCTGGAGGACAAGAAGCCGCACACCGACGGCGTCGTGACGGGCTGGGGCAAGGTCCACGGCCGCACCGTGTTCGCGTACGCCCATGACTTCCGGATCTTCGGCGGTGCGCTGGGCGAGGCCCACGCCGAGAAGATCCACAAGCTGATGGACCTCGCCGAGGCAGCCGGAGCCCCCATCGTGGGCCTCTGCGACGGCGCCGGCGCCCGCATCCAGGAGGGCGTCACCGCGCTCGCCGGCTACGGCGGCATCTTCCAGCGCAACGTCCGCAGCTCCGGCGTCATCCCGCAGATCTCCGTGATCCTCGGCCCCTGCGCCGGCGGCGCCGCCTACTCCCCCGCCCTCACGGACTTCGTGTTCATGGTGCGGGGCACCTCGCAGATGTTCATCACCGGCCCGGACGTGGTCCAGGCCGTCACCGGCGAGGCCGTGACCATGGAACACCTCGGCGGGGCCGACAGCCACGCCGGCTCCTCCGGCGTCGCCACCTTCGCCTACGACGACGAGCAGAGCTGCCTGGAGGACGTGCGCCACCTGCTGTCGCTGCTCCCCTCCAACAACCGTGAACTCGCCCCCTCCGGCGACCTCGAAGACCCCGCCGACCGCCGCTGCGAAAGCCTGCTGGACCTGGTTCCGGCGCGGCCGACGCACGGCTACGACATCCGCGACCTCATCGAGGAGGTCGTGGACCACGGGGACTACTTCGAGGTCCACAGCCAGTGGGCCCAGAACGTGGTCTGTGCGCTGGCGCGCCTCGGCGGGCAGGTGGTCGGGATCGTGGCCAACCAGCCGGCGCACCTGGCGGGCGTGCTCGACATCCAGGCCTCCGAGAAGGCGGCCCGGTTCGTGCAGTTCTGCGACGCGTTCAGCATCCCGCTGGTCACGCTGATCGACGTGCCGGGCTTCCTGCCGGGCGTCGACCAGGAGCACAACGGCATCATCCGGCACGGCGCGAAGCTGCTGTACGCGTACTGCAACGCCACCGTCCCGCGGATCAGCCTGATCCTGCGCAAGGCCTACGGCGGCGCGTACATCGTCATGGACTCGCGGTCCATCGGCGCGGACATCGCGCTGGCCTGGCCCTCGAACGAGATCGCGGTGATGGGCGCGGAGGGCGCGGCCAACGTCATCTTCCGGCGCGAGATCGCTGCCTCCGACAACCCGGAGGAGACCCGCGCGCAGAAGATCAAGGAGTACCAGACCGAGCTGATGCACCCGTACTACGCGGCCGAGCGCGGCCTCGTCGACGACGTCATCGACCCGGCGGACACCCGCACCCGGCTCATCGCCACGCTCGACATGCTGCGTGCCAAGCACGCCCAGCAGCCGAGCCGCAAGCACGGGAACCTCCCGCTGTGAGCGCCCCCGACGAGCGGACCGCCCTGGCGCTGGCCGCCATCAGGATCACCCGGGGCAACCCGACCGCCGAGGAGGTCGCGGCGCTGGCCGTCCTGCTCACCGCCCGGCTGCGGATGCAGCACGAGGCGGAGGAAGCGCAGGAGCAGGCGCAGGCGACGGTGCACAAGCTCCCGCTGCGGCCCCGGCCCGCGTTCGCGGCGCCGGGCGCCTGGGCCTCGTAAGGCCTCGCAACCCCTCACCGCACCCGCACCCGCACCCGCACCCGCACCCGCACCCGTCATACGCGATACGAGATCTATGGAGGCCTCGTGCGAAAGTGGTGGCCGCTCGCAGCGGTCAGCCTGGGCGTGTTCATGCTCCTGGTCGACGTCACCATCGTGATCGTCGCCCTGCCGGGCATCGGCGCCGACCTGGGGACGTCCCTGTCCGACCTGCAGTGGGTGATGGACGGCTACGCCCTCACCCTGGCGGCGCTGCTGCTCGGCGCCGGCTCGCTGGCGGACAAGTCCGGCCGGCGCCGGGTCTACACGGGCGGCCTCGCCCTCTTCGCGGCGGCCTCGCTGGTCTGCGGACTCGCCGGGGACCCGGCGGTGCTGGTCGCGGCCCGGGCCGTGCAGGGCGTGGGCGCCGCGGCGATGCTCGCCACCGCGATGGCCCTGCTGAACGTCACCTACCAGGGCAAGGACCGCGGCATCGCCTTCGGCGTCTGGGGCGCCGTCAGCGGTGCGGCCGCCGCGGTCGGCCCGGTGCTCGGCGGGGTGCTGACCGAGTACCTCGGCTGGCGGTGGATCTTCCTGGTCAACCTGCCGGTCAGCGCGGCGGCGATCGCCCTGTCGCTGAAGGTGCTGCCCGAGTCCCGCAATCCGAAGGCCGGCCGGACCGACTGGGCGGGGATGGCCTCCTTCACGGTGGCCGTCGGCTCGGTGGTGTACGTCCTGATCCGCGGCGGCTCGCAGGGCTGGACCTCGGGCACCTCGCTCGGGTTCGCCGCCCTGGCCGTCGTCGCGCTCGCCGCCTTCCTGGTGGCCGAGGCGCGCGGCAGCCACCCCATGCTGGACCTCTCGCTGTTCCGCCGGGCCCCGTTCGTCGGGGTGATGCTGTGCGGGCTGCTGTTCTCCGCGGTGGCCTTCGCCTACCTGCCGTACACCTCGCTGTGGGTGCAGTCGGTGCTCGGGCTGAGCCCGGTCTCCGGCGGCCTGGTGGTGCTCCCGATGAGCGCGGTGGCCTTCGTGGTCTCCGCGGCCGCCGGCAAGCGGCTGCCCAAGGTGCCCGCCTGGCTGGCGCTCGGCGGCGGCCTGGCGCTGATCGCCGCGGGCAGCCTGCTGCAGGCCCGGCTCGACGCCGATGCGAGCTGGACCGTGCTGGTGCCCGGCCTCGTCCTGACGGGGCTCGGCGTCGGCATCGTCTCCCCGGTGTTGGCCGCCACCGCCATGGCGGCCGTACCGCCGGAGCGCGGCGGCATGGCCAGCGGCGCCATGAACACCTTCCGCCAACTCGGGCAGGCGCTGGGCATCGCCGTCTTCGGCGTCGTGCTCCAGCAGGGCCTGACCCGGGCCCTGGACTCGGCCGGGGGCGCCGACGCGCTCGGCGGCTCGGCCGCCACGGCGCTCGGCAGCGGGCAGGCCCACGAGGTCATCGCCCGGGCGCCCGCCGGACAGCTGGACAGCGTCGTCCACCTCGTCCGGCAGACGTTCGCCGAGGCCCTGGACGACGTCATGCTCGCCTCCGGCATCACCGGCCTGGCCGGTGCCGCCCTGGTGGCCCTGCTCATCCGCACGGCGGCCCCGGCTCCGGCCCGGCCCGCCGGCTCCCCGGCACCCGCGGCCGAGGGCGGCGGCGTCAACGGCGACGCCGCAGCACCGCTCCAGACCGCGGGGAGGTGAAGCGCCGGCGCCGGGCCGCCGCCCGTGCGGCGCCGCCCGGCGCCGGCCCGTCCCTGCCGCACTCCGCGGGATCCCGCACCCCGCCGGATCCCGCACCCCGCCGGATCCCGCGCCCTGCCGGATCCCGCACCGCCCGCTCCAGACGCACAGGGGGAATACGAACGTGTCTGCGTACTACGTCGAAACCAGAATCAAGCTGGCGCAGGACCAGCTCGCCACGGCCGCCGCGCTCGCCGACTCCGGCCTGCACGACGACTACGTGGTCTACGAGGGCCCGCAGGGCTGGTCCTACGCCGGCGGCACCCTCGCCCAGCTCACCCTGGACCGCTCCGGCGCCCGCCTCTCCCACGAAGGAGAGACGTTCCTGCCCTGGGACGGCAAGCCGCTGCAGCAGGTGCAGAGCCTGCTCGCCACCCTCCCCGTCGACGGCTGGCGCGCCTACGGCTGGGCCGCGTTCGAGCTGTCGTACGCCAAGGACGGCGCGGTGGACCACGTCGGTGACGAGCGGCTGCTCCACCTGGTCGTGCCGCGCACCGAGGTCCGCCTCGGCGAGGGCACGGCCCTGGTCCGCTCCGCCGACCCGGCCGGCCTGGTCGCCGCGCTCGACGTGCTGCGCTCCCCCACCCGCCCGGCCGGCGGCAAGGTCGCGCAGATCGACGTCCGCGGCTTCGACAAGACCGACTACCGCAGCTCCGTCGAGTCGGCCGTGGCCGAGATCAACGAGGACAAGCTGCAGAAGGTGATCCTCTCGCGGGTCGTCGAGGTCGAGAACGACATCGACCTGGTGGAGACCTACGTCCAGGGCCGGCGCGGCAACACTCCCGCCCGCTCCTTCCTGCTGCACCTCGGCGGCGTCGAGGCGGCCGGGTTCAGCCCCGAGACCGTCGTCGAGGTCGAGGCCGGCGGCCGCGTGTACAGCCAGCCGCTCGCCGGCACCCGCGCCCTGACGAAGGACCCGCAGCGCAACCGCGAGCTGCGCGAGAACCTGCTGTCCGACCCCAAGGAGATCTACGAGCACGCCATCTCGGTCAAAGTCGGCACCGACGAGCTGACCGACGTCTCCGAGGAGGGCTCCGTCGAGGTGCCCGAGTTCATGGCCGTCAAGGAGCGCGGCAGCGTCCAGCACCTGGCCTCCCGGGTCACCGGGCAGCTCGCCGACGGCTTCGGCACCTGGGACGCCTTCGGGGCGGTCTTCCCGGCCGTCACCGCCTCCGGAGTCCCGAAGGCCGCCGCGTACGACGTCATCCGGCAGTACGAGCCCGAGCGGCGCGGCCTGTACAGCGGTGCGGTGCTGACCACCGACCAGAACGGCGAGATGGACGCGGCGCTGGTGCTGCGCTCGGTCTACCGCCAGGGCGGCCGTACGTGGCTGCGCGCGGGCGCCGGGATCGTGGGACAGTCCACCGCGGCCCGGGAGTTCGAGGAGACCTCCGAGAAGCTGGAGAGCGTCTCGCGGTTCCTGGTCGCCACCACGCAGGACCAGGACCAGGGCCGGGGCCAGGTCCAGGTCCAGGAGCTGGGCCAGGGCCCGCAGCGGGAACAGGGCCGGGACCGGGGCGGCCGCCGTGCGGCTTGAGCACCTGTACCTCGCGGGGGTCGCCGCCGTGCTCCCCGAGGTGGTGGAGACCGAGCAGGCGGTCAAGGAAGGCCTGCTGGACCCGGCGGTGCGCGAGGCGTCCGGCATCGTGTCGGTCGCCGTGGCCGGGGAGGTCCCCGCGCCCGACCTGGCCGCCGAGGCGGCGGCCGCCGCGATCCGCCGCTCGGGCCGCCGGCCGGAGGAGTTCGCGGCCCTGCTGCACAGCGGGGCGCACTTCCAGGGCCCCGACGGCTGGTCCCCGCAGCACTACGTGCTGCGCAAGGCGCTGGACGTGCCCATCCCGGCCCTGGAGGTCCGCCAGGGCTGCCTGGGGATGCTCGCCTCGCTGGAGCTGGCCGCGTACCGGCTGGCGGCCGACCCGGCGCGGCCGGCGGTACTGCTGACCGCGGCCGACAACTTCGGCACGCCGATGGTCGACCGGTGGCGGGCCTCCGGGCTGTTCCTGCTGGCCGACGGGGCGGCGGCGGCCGTGGTGACACGTGACGGCGGCTTCGCCCGGGTGCTGGCCGTCGGCTCGCTGTCGAACCCGGAGATGGAGGAGTTCAACCGGGGCGGCGAGGTGCTGTTCCCGCCGCCGGTGACGGTGGGCCGGCCGCTGAACCTGGAGGCCCGCCGCCAGTACTGGCGCGACCAGTGGGCCCAGGGCGTACTGCCCCCGATGGGGAACCTCGGCGAGCTGGTCGCCGACGTCGCCGCGCGGACCCTGGCCGAGGCCGGCGTGGCCATGGAGCAGGTCCGGCGGGTCGTCCACATCGGGTTCTCCCGGGGCCCGCTCACCGACACCTTCCTGGACCCGCTGGGGATCGACGCCGAGCGCGGGGTGTGGGAGTTCACCCGCCGCACCGGGCACGCCGGCGCCGTCGACCCGTTCTCCGGGCTCCAGTACCTGCTGGAGACCGGCCAGGTGGAGGCCGGCGACCACGTGATGCTCATCGGCGCCGCGCCCGGCGCCGAGGTCACCTGCGCCGTCCTCGAGATCACCGGCGAGCAGGGCACCTTGTGACCGCCGCCCGCCCGGGCCCGGTCCGCCCCCCGAAGCGAAGAACCGAGGAGACCTGACGACCATGCTTGATGGCTGCACCCCTGCCGGCGAGGAGCTCGCCGCCGCGTACCGGGCGAACGGCTACTGGCGCGGGGAGAACCTGTCGGCCCTGCTGCGCTCCTGGGCCCGGACGTACGACGGCAAGACCGCGCTCGTCCACGGCACGACCCGCCTGACCTACCGCGCGCTCGACGCGTGGGTGGACCGGCTCGCGGCCGGCTTCCGCGCGCACGGCATGGCGCCGGGCGACCGGGTCGTCGTCCAGCTGCCCAACGCCCCCGAGTTCCCCGCGGTCTGCTTCGCACTGTTCCGCCTCGGGGCCGTGCCCGTCTTCTCCCTGACCTCGCACCGCGCCAACGAGATCCGCCACCTGCTGGAGATCTCCGGGGCCGCGGCCTACGTCCTGCCGGCGCGGTACCGGGGCTTCGACCACCTCGGGCTCGGGCTCGCGCTGCGGGAGGAACTGGATGCGCTGCGGCACCTGTTCGTCCTGGGCGAGGTGCCGGAGGGCTGCGGCGCGGTGCCGCTGGACGCCGTCGACGCCGAGCCGGTGGAGCTGCCCGAGCCGGACCCCGCCGACGTGGCGTTCTTCCTGCTGTCGGGCGGTACGACCGCGCTGCCGAAGCTGATCCCGCGCACCCACGACGACTACGCGTACCAGACCCGGACCGCGGCCGCCGTCAACGGGCTGACCGGCGAGGACGTCTACCTGGCGGCGCTGCCGGTGGAGTTCAACTTCACCTGGGGCTGCCCCGGGGTGATCGGCACGCTGGGCTGCGGCGGCACCGTGGTCATCGCCGACGGCCCGACCGCCGAGGACTGCTTCAAGCTGATCGAGGAGGAGGGCGTCACCTTCACCTCGCTGGTGCCCACCGTCGCCCAGCTGTGGCTGGAGACCGCCGAGTGGTCCTCGTACGGTCTGCAGACCCTGCGGACGGTGCAGATCGGCGGCGCCCCGCTGTCCGCGGAGCTCGCCGCACGCATCGGCCCGGGCCTCGGGGTGCGGCTGCAGCAGGTGTTCGGCATGGCGGAGGGGCTGCTGTCCTTCACCCGCGCCGACGACCCCGAGGAGGCCGTCCTCACCACGCAGGGCCGGCCGATCTCGCCCGGCGACGAGGTGCGGATCGTCGGCGAGGACGGTACGGAGCTGCCGCTCGGCGCCACCGGCGAACTGCACACCCGCGGCCCGTACACGCTGCACGGCTACTACCGGGCGGAGGAGCACAACCGGACGGCGTTCACCGCCGACGGCTACTACCGCACCGGCGACCTGGCCCGGCTCACGGCCGAGGGCCGCCTCGTCATCGAGGGCCGGATCAAGGACGTCATCGTCCGCGGCGGCGACAAGATCTCGGCCCCGGAGGTCGAGGCGCACCTGCTGACGCACCCGGCGGTCTCCCGCGCGGCCGTGATCGGCGTGCCCGACGAGTACCTGGGCGAGCGGATCTGCGCGTTCGTCGTCGCCGAGGGCGAGCCGCCGAGCCTGCCCGGCCTCAAGCAGGCGCTGCAGGAGCGGGGCCTGGCGGACTACAAGCTGCCCGACCGGCTCGAACTGGTCGAGGAGTTCCCGCTGACCGGGCTCGGCAAGGTCGACAAGAAGGCACTGGCGGCCGGCCTGGCCGCGGCGGCCCACTGACCCGTTCACGGCCACGGCCACGGCCACCAACCGAGGAGAGAGAGCCCCGATGACATCCCACTCCATCGCCGCTGCGGCCGAGACGGCCACGCCCGAGGCGGTGACCCTGATCCTGGGCCGGATCGCCGCCCGGTTCATGAAGGTGGAGCCCGAGACCCTGCAAGCGGACACCAACCTGGTCCACCGCGGCCTCGGTTCGCTGGAGATCATGCGGATCGTCAGCGAGCTGCGCCGCGCCGGCATCACCGCCGACGTCCGGGAGCTGGCGACGGACCCGACGCTCGGCGCGTGGACGGAGCACCTGCTCCGGGCGCATCCGGCGGACGAGATCGCGGCGAGGCTGGCATGAGCGAGGCCCGTACGAGCGCGGGCGCGGCCGGCGGCGACGGCGGCCTGCCCGGCCGGGCCCCGGCGCTGCTGGTGCGCGGCGGCTGCGTCTACACCGCGGACGCCGACGGCCGGATGCTGCCCTCCGGTTCGGTGCTGGCGGTCGGCGGCACGATCGCCGCCGTCGGCCCGGTCCAGGAGGTCGACGCGGCGGTGCGGGCCCTGCCCGAGGAGGTGCGGGCCAGGCTGCGGACGGTCGACGGCACCCGGCACCTGGTGCTGCCGGGCTTCGTCAACGCGCACTGGCACGAGATGTTCGCCCTGCGGCTGCCGTTCAAGGGCGCGCTGCGCGACCCGCGCGACGCCGGCGACGAACCGGGCGTCATGGCGCTGGGCGGCGACGTCCGAAAGATCTCGGCGATGTTCGACACCTTCCAGGACGTCGCCGACGGACTGACGCCCGGCGAGGCCGAGGCGATCGCCCGGTACTCGCTGTGGACCCAGCTGCGCTCCGGGACCACCGCCCTCGGCGACGTCGGCTCCTTCAACCGGCCCGAGGCCCTGGCGGCCGCCGCCCGCGCGGTCGGCATCCGCTGCTCCGTCAGCCACTGGACGGGGGACGCGGTCTGCGCGCCGGGCGAGGGCCGCCACCGCCTCACCCGCGACACCGACGCGGTACTGGCCCGGCTGGAGGACCTGCTCGCCGACTGCGCCGCGGACCCGTCCGGGCTGGTACGGGCGCAGGTCAGCGCCTCGTACATCACCAACGTCAGCGATGCGCTCGGCGAGGGCCTGAGCAAGCTGGCCCGCGCCTACGACGTCCCGTTCGCCACGCACGTCGGAGCGCTGCGCGGCGAGGCGGAGGTCATGCGGGCCGGCTACGGCACCACGCCGGTGCGGCGGCTCGCGGAGCTCGGGCTGCTCGACGAGCGGCTGGTGGCGGTGCACTGCGCCTTCCTCGACGAGCACGAGCGCTCCCTGCTGCTGCTGGCCCGCGCCCACGTCAGCCACTCCCCGGCCAAGTACGGGCCGACGGGCGAGTCCACGCTCAGCGAGACCCGGGCCATCCCGGAGCTGCGCCGGGCGGGGCTGGACGTGTCGCTGTCCACGGACGGCGGCGCGCTGCCGGTCGGCGGGATGGCGGAGGCGATGCGGGCCGCGTGGCACGGGTACACCGAGCTGTACGCGGACAACACGGCGCTGCTGCCGACGGACGCCCTGGCGATGGCGACGCGGATCGCGGCGCGGGCCCTGCGCCGGGAGGACATCGGCGCGCTGGCGCCGGGGCTGCAGGCCGATCTGGTGCTGGTGCCGGCCGACGACTGGCGCTACCTGCTCAACCCGCGGCCGCTGGAGGGGTTCTTGAACCTGGGCGGGTCCGCGGACGTGAGGACCGTGATCGTGGCGGGCCGGGTGCTGGTCGAGGACGGGCGGACGGTCCACCTCGACGAGGAGCAGCTGACCGCCGACTACCTGGAGGCGCTGGCGTCCTTCTCGACGCGCCGCCTGGGCATCGCGCCCGCGGCGGTCGCCGGGGTGCTGGCGGCACACGGCAGGGGGGCCCACGCATGACGGCAACAGGACAGGGACTGGGACTGGGACTGGGACAGGGGCAGGGCGGCATACCGGGGAAGGTGGCGCTGGTCAGCGGCGCGGCCGGCGGGATCGGCGCGGCGGTTGCGCGGGCGCTGGCCGCGGAGGGCCGCGCGGTGGCCCTGCTGGACCGGGACGCCGCGGCACTGCGGATGCTGGCCAAGGAGCTCACCGAGGACGGGCACCGGGTGCTGGCGGTCCCCGCCGACGTGGCCTCCCCCGAGGAGGTCGCGGCGGCGGTGGACCGCGCCGAGTCCGAGCTCGGTCCGGTCGAGGAGCTGGTCAACAGCGCGGGCGTGCTGCGGATGGGCCCGGTGCTGGAGCTGTCCGACGACGACTGGGAGACCACGTTCGCCGTCAACGCGACCGGCGTGTTCCGCCTCTCGCGCACCGTCGGCCGCAGGATGGCCGAGCGCGGCAGCGGCGCCGTCGTCACCGTGGCCTCGAACGCGGCGGGCACGGCCCGGATGAACATGTCCGCGTACGCGGCGTCGAAGGCCGCCGCGACCATGCTCACCAAATGCCTCGGACTGGAGCTCGCCCGCCACGGCATCCGCTGCAACACGGTGGCGCCCGGCTCCACGTACACGCCGATGCTGTACGGGATGTACGACCCGGAGGACGTCGCCCGCAGCTCCATCGAGGGGCTGCCGGAGAACTACCGGACCGGGATCCCGCTGCGCCGGATCGCCGTTCCGCCCGACATCGCCGACGCGGTGCTGTTCCTGCTGTCGGAGCGGGCCCGGCACATCACCATGCACGACCTCGTGGTCGACGGCGGCGCCACCCTCGGCGTCTGACACCCAGAAAGGAGATCGTCATGGGCATCCCGGCGATCGCACCCTATTCCATGCCCTCCGTCGGTTCCCTGCCCGTCAACACCGCGCGGTGGACCGTCGACCCCCGGCGGGCGATGCTGCTGATCCACGACATGCAGGAGTACTTCCTGCACCCCTTCCCGGCCGGCCGGCAGCCCCTGACGGACCTCGTCGCCCACAGTGCGGCGCTGCGCGGGCGGTGCGCCGAGCTGGGCATCCCGGTGGCGTACACGGCGCAGCCCGGGGACATGACGCAGGCCGACCGCGGTCTGCTGAAGGACTTCTGGGGGCCGGGCATGACGGTGGCCCCCGCCGACCGGGCGATCACGGCCGCGCTGGCGCCGGCCGAGGGGGACACGGTCCTCACCAAGTGGCGGCCGAGTGCGTTCTTCCGTACGGACCTGCTGCAGCGGATGCGCGCGCAGGGCCGCGACCAGCTGATCGTGTGCGGGGTCTACGCCCACGTGGGGATCCTGACCACCGCCAACGAGGCCTTCGCGCACGACATCCAGACCTTCGTGGTGGCCGACGCGGTGGCCGACTTCACCCCGGAGTTCCACCGGATGACGGTGGAGTACGTGGCCACGCGCTGCGGCATGGCCGTGACCACCGCGGACGTGCTCGGGCAGCTCGCCGGCCTCGCGGTGGAGGCGGTCCGTTGACCGGGCCCGACCACCCGCTGCTGGGCCGCATCCTGGCGGGCGGCCCGGCCCACGCCCCGCACTTCGCGCTGGTCCACCGGCCGGAGGCGGGGGCGGGCAGGGTGGACGTACTGGTCGGCCGGGCCGCCGAGGTGCCGGACGGGGCGGGGCTGGCCGGACTGCCGCTGCCGGCGGCGGAGGCGGAGGCGGGGGCCACAGGGACGGGGGCCCGCGGCCGGCACGAGCTGCTGGCGCTGCTGCCGTACCGGCAGGTCCGCGAGCGCGGCTTCGCGGCGCCGGACGACGGCACGCCGCTGGTCGCCCTGGAGATCCACGACCAGGAGGTGGTGCCGCTCGCCGAGGTGCTGCGGCGGCTGCCGCGGGCGGCGCTGCGGACCTCGGGCGGCGCCTTCGACATCGACGACGAGCGGTACGCGGCGCGGGCGGCGCAGGTGCTGGCCGAGGAGATCGGCCGCGGCGAGGGCGCCAACTTCGTGCTGCAGCGCAGCTGGACGACCACGGTCGAGGACTGGAGCGCGGAGCGGGCCCTGTCGTTCTTCCGGCGGATGCTGCTGGCCGAGCCGTCGGCGTACTGGACCTTCCTCGTGCACCTGGGCGACCGCACGCTGATCGGGGCCACCCCCGAGCGGCACGTCAGCCTCGCGGGCGGCACGGCGGTGATGAACCCGATCAGCGGCACCTACCGCTATCCGGCCTCGGGCCCGACCGTGACCGGGCTGCTGGACTTCCTCGCCGACCGCAAGGAGGCCGACGAGCTGTACATGGTCGTGGACGAGGAACTGAAGATGATGGGCCGGGTCTGCACCGACGGCGGGCGCGTCGTGGGCCCGTTCCTGAAGGAGATGTCGCGCCTGGCCCACACCGAGTACCTGATCGAGGGCCGCACCGGCCTCGACGTGGTGGACGTGCTGCGCGAGACGATGTTCGCGCCGACGGTGGTGGGCAGCCCGCTGGAGAGCGCCTGCAAGGTGGTCGAGCGGTACGAGCCGGAGGGCCGCGGCTACTACAGCGGGGTGGCGGCGCTGATCGGCCGCGATGCGGCGGGGGCGCGCACCATGGACTCGGCGATCCTGATCCGCACGGCGGACGTGGACCGGACGGGGGCGCTGCGCCTGGCCGTCGGGGCCACGCTGGTACGGGAGTCCTCGCCCGAGGCGGAGGTGGCCGAGACCCGGGCGAAGGCGGCGGGGCTGCTGGCGGCCCTGGAGCGGGAGCCGATGGCTGCGGCTGCGGATTCGGTCTTTGCGCCGGGCGCGGCGGCTGCGGCACCCGCACGGACCGCGGGGGCTGCAGCGGCCGACGGACCGCTCGCCGGCTGGTCCGCCGGGGTGTCGGCCGACCCGGCCGCCGGGTCGTTCGCCGGGCATCCCGAGGTCCGGCAGGCGCTCGCGGCGCGGAACTCGGCCCTGGGGTCCTTCTGGCTGGCCGACCCGGCGTCGCGGGCGGAGACCAGGCCCGGGCTCGCGGGCCGGCGGGTGCTCATCCTGGACGCGGAGGACACGTTCACGGCGATGGCGCAGCACCAACTCGCCGCGCTGGGACCGGAGGTGGCCATCCGCCGCTACGACGAGCCGTACGATCCGGCCGCGTACGACGTGGTGATCGTGGGCCCCGGGCCGGGCGACCCGCGCGAGAGCGGCCACCCCAAGATCGCCGCGATGCGGGCGGCGACGGAGGTCCTGCTGCGCAGCGGCACGCCGTTCCTGGCGGTGTGTCTGGGGCACCAGGTGCTCAGCACCCTGCTGGGCCTGGAGATCAGGCGGCGTCCCGTGCCCAACCAGGGCGTCCAGCTGAAGATCGACTTCTTCGGCCGGCCCGAACTGGTGGGCTTCTACAACACCTTCGCCGCGGTCAGCGCCGAGGACTCCTTCCGCTGCCCGCGCCGCCCGGGCACCGTCCGGGTCTGCCGCGACGGGGAGACGGGCGAGGTGCACGCGCTGGCGGGACCCGGCTTCGCCTCCGTGCAGTTCCACCCGGCGTCGATCCTCACGCAGAACGCGACGCCGATCCTCGCGGACCTCCTGGACGCGGCCCTCGGCCGCCTCCGATGCCCGTGACGACCGCAACGGCCGTGATCCCCGTGTTGCCGCCCGCGACGCCCGTAGCGCCCGCACCACCCGCGCCCGGCCCCGACCGTGGCCGTGGCCGTGACCGCCGTACGACCGCCTGCGACCCCGGAGGAGACATGTCCCCCACCGCCCTGCTCGACCTCACCCGCCAGGACGACCGCGTCTGCGAGCTCGACTCCACCATCATCGACCTGGTGCGCCGCCGCACCGAGCTGGTCACCGAGCTCCAGCAGGCCAAGGGCCGGGCCGGCCTGCCGCGCACGGAGCTGGGCCAGGAGACGCAGATGCTCAACCGGTACCGCTCCGCCCTGGGCGCCCAGGGCACGACGCTGGCCCTGCTCCTGCTCAAGCTGGGCAGCCGGCCCGACCTCCTCCCCGACGGCAGAAGCTGAGCCGTCCCCCGGAGGGACAACCGCTCGACAACCGCACGAGAGCGCCTCGTCGGCCAGTGGCCGAAGAGGCGCTCTCTTCGTTCCCCGGACCGCCCGAACAGTCCGGAATAGTCCGGTTCCCGGCCGCGTATGCCTAGACCTGAACTCAATACGAACTGGAGGCGGGCGGCCGCGTCCCGAACGGCCCCCGGATCTGCTTGCAACGGCCCCCGGCCGCTGCCTAGTGTGCTGAACGAGGGCAGGCAACAGGTACGGGAGATACGGCAGAAATTCCATCTCCGATTTCGGGCCACGGGGGGTTTGCGAAATGCCTCGCACCACATTCCTCCCGCCGGCCGGACCCGCGTCCCGCCGGCTCCACCGGACCGTGCACTGACCCGCGTTCCCGTATTTCCCCGGCGCCACCGCCGTGCACCACCCGCCGGCCGTGCCGGCGCCCAGGCCGCCGGCCCCTCGCCCGCATTTCAGCACGGGCTTTTTCGGAATTCAGGACCAGGGAGGAACAACGTGCTCGTTGTGACGGCAGCAGAAGCCCAGCAGTGGCTCATCGAGAAGATTGCCCACAAGCTCGGGGTGGAGCAGAGCGAGGTGTCACCCGAGCTGTATTTCGACGAGCTCGACCTCGACTCCACCGAGGCTCTGATCCTCGCCGGGGAAATGGAGAACTGGCTCGGATTCGAACTCGGCACCACGACCCTGTGGTACCACCCCACCATCAAGGACCTGGCCGCCTTCATCGCGGAGGAGTCCGCGACCCGCGCCGAGGAACAGCATGCGGCTGCGTCCTGACCGGACTCCGGCGGCCGTCCGCCGGCTCCGCGCCGCCGACGGCGGCGCGGGCACGGTGTACCTGGTGCACCCCGGCGCACTCGACGCCGAGGTGCACCGGACGCTCGCCGAAGCGCTGCCCGGCGGCACCGGCCTCACCGTGCTCGACCTGTCCGCGCTCCCGGAGTACTGGGAGGCCGCGCTGACCGGCGGCCGCGCCGCCACCACCGTCGAGGACCTCGCCGGCCGGCTGGCGGACGAGCTGGTCCGCGCCCGCACCGCCGACGGCGCGGACGGCCGCCCGTACACCCTCGCCGGCTGGTCGTTCGGCGGTGTGATCGCCCAGGCCCTGGTCGAGCGGCTCCCGGCCGGGCAGCGGCCCCGGCGGCTCGTACTGCTCGACAGCATCGCCCCCACCGATGCGTACAAGCCGTCGGACGAGGAGCTGAACCCCACACTGCTCCTCGGCTGGTTCGCGCTGTACCTCGGGGCCAAGCGCGGACAGCCGGTGGTCCCGGACGCCGAGCGGCTCGCCGGGGCCGGCATCGAGGACGGCCTGCAGGCCGTGCTGGAGGCCGCCGTCGCCGGCGGCGCCCTGCGTGCGGACACACCGGTGTTCGGGCTGCGCAAGCTGTACGACACGTACGTGGACGGCCTGCTGCGCAACAACCGGCTGACGGCCCCCTACCGGGCGGTCCCGTCGAGCGTTCCGCTGGTCCTCGTCACGGCCGAGGGCAGCCTGATCCCCGACGACCCCACCCTCGGGTGGGAGCCGCTGGCCCCCCACGGCCTCACCACGCACCGCAGCCCCGGCGACCACTACACCATGCTCAGCCGCCCGGACGCCGCCGCCGTGATCGCCCGGCTCGTGCACGCCGCATGAGCCCGCTCCTGGCAGGCCCTTCTCCACGATGACCGGCGGACCCCGGCCCACGGGCCGATCGCCCCGAGACCTAGAGAGCTCTGTCGTGAATTCTCCGCAGCCCGTCAAGCCGCCGTCGGACAGCCACCTCGACCGTCGGCTCGCCCACGACCCCATCGCCATCGTCGGCCTCTCCGCCCTGTACCCGAAGTCGCCGGACCTGCGCGAGTTCTGGGCCAACGTGGTCTCGGCGGCCGACTGCATCGAGGACGTGCCCGACACCCACTGGGACGTGTCCGAGCACTACGACCCGGACCCGACGGCGCCCGACAAGACGTACTCCCGGCGCGGCGGCTTCATCCCGGACGTGCCGTTCAACCCGCTGGAGTTCGGCCTGCCCCCGAACACCCTGGAGGTCACCGACGTCCTCCAGCTCCTCAGCCTCGTCGTCGCGCGCGACCTGCTGAAGGACGCCGGCGCCGAGCAGCCCTGGTACGACGCCTCCCGCACCGGCGTGGTCCTCGGCATCACCGGCGCCAACCAGCTCACCCAGCCGCTGACCGCCCGCCTGCAGACCCCCGTCATCAAGGAGGTCGTCCGCAGCTGCGGGCTCTCCGAGCGGGACGCGGAGGAGATCGCGGCCAAGTTCCGCCTCGCGTACGCCCCGTGGGAGGAGAACTCCTTCCCCGGCATGCTCGGCAACGTTGTCGCCGGCCGGGTCGCCAACCGGCTGGACCTCGGCGGCATCAACATGACGGTCGACGCCGCCTGCGCCAGCTCGCTCGGCGCGGTCCGCGCCGCCGTCAGCGAGCTGCTGGAGCGCCGCTCCGACACGATGCTGGTGGGCGGCTGTGACGCCGAGAACACCATCTTCATGTACCTGTGCTTCAGCAAGACGCCCGCCCTGTCGAAGTCCGGGAACATCCGCCCGTTCGACAAGGACGCCGACGGCACCCTGATCGGCGAGGGCATCGGCATGCTGGCCCTGCGCCGCCTCGCCGACGCCGAGCGCGACGGCAACAAGATCTACGCGGTGCTGCGCGGCATGGGCACCTCCAGCGACGGCCGCTTCAAGTCCATCTACGCCCCGCGCGCCGAGGGCCAGATGGTCGCGCTGCGCCGCGCGTACGAGGACGCCGACTGCTCCCCCGCCAGCGTGGAGCTGTTCGAGGCGCACGGCACCGGCACCGCCGTCGGCGACGCCACCGAGCTGAAGGCGCTGACCTCGGTCCTCGCCGAGGCCTCCGACACCAAGGGCTACGCGGCCGTCGGCAGCGTGAAGTCCCAGATAGGCCACACCAAGGCGGCCGCCGGCGCGGCCGGCATGATCAAGCTGGCGCTGGCCCTGCACCACAAGGTGCTGCCGCCCACCATCAACGTCCAGGAGCCGAACGGCTCGCTGCAGCGCGGCGCCGGCCCGCTGTACGTGAACTCCGAGGCCCGCCCCTGGATCCGCCACCCGGAGCGGCCCAAGCGCCGGGCCGCGATCTCCTCGTTCGGCTTCGGCGGCACCAACTTCCACATGGTGCTGGAGGAGCACGGCGAGGGCGATGACCTGCGGCCCGCCCACCCGGTGGCCTCCGTCCACCTGTGGCACGCCGCCGACACCGGCGCGCTGACCGAGCTGCTCGCCGCCGGCGCCACCGCCACCGGGGGTCCGGCCCCCGAGGGCAGCGCCCGCCTCGCGCTGGTCGCCCGCAGCGCCCAGGAGCTGGCCGCGCTGCGCGAGCTCGCACTCGGGCAGCTGCGCGCCCGGCCCGCGGAGGAGGCCTGGTCGCACCCGAAGGGCGTGTACTTCCGCCGCCGCGCCGCCGCGGCCGGCAAGGTCGGTGCGCTCTTCTCCGGCCAGGGCAGCCAGTACGTGAGCCCCGGCAGGACCGCCGTGATGGCGCTGCCGCCGCTGCGGGCCGCCTTCGACGCCGCCAACCGGCAGTTCGAGGGCGCCGCCGAGGCGCTGTCGGCGGTCGCCTTCCCGCCGCCGGCGTTCGACCAGGCCGCCCGTACGGAGCAGGAGGCCGCCCTGCGGGCCACCGCGTACGCGCAGCCCGCCATCGGCGCCCTGTCCGCGGGCCAGTTCCGCTACCTGAGCGAGCTCGGGTTCACCGCCGAGGGCTTCCTCGGCCACAGCTTCGGCGAGCTGACCGCCCTGTGGGCGGCCGGCTCCCTCGACGACGACGCCTTCTTCGCCCTCGCCCGCGCCCGCGGCGCCGCAATGGCCCCGCCGGCCGAGGAGGGCTTCGAGGCCGGCGCGATGGCCGCGGTGTCCGCGCCGGAGGAGCGGGTGGCCGAGCTGCTCGCCGCCCGCGAGGGCGTGGTGGTCTGCAACCGCAACGCGCCCGACCAGATCGTGGTGGGCGGGGCCACCGCCGAGGTGGAGAAGCTGATCGCCGCCGCCAAGGACGCGGGCCTGCGGGCCTCCCGGCTGCCGGTGTCGGCCGCGTTCCACACCCCGTTCGTCGGGCACGCCGTCGAGGCGTTCCGCGGCAGCGTGGACGCGGTGGAGGTGTCCGCCCCGGCCGCGCCGGTGTACGCCAACACCCGCGGCGCGGTGTACGGCGAGGACGTCGCCGCCAACCGGAAGATCCTCACCGAGCAGCTGCTGAACCCGGTCGACTTCGCGGCCCGCGTGGAGGAGATGTACGCGGCCGGGTTCCGGGTGTTCGTGGAGTTCGGCCCCAAGGACGTGCTGGCCAAGCTGGTCGGCCGGATCCTGGGCGAGCGGGAGCACACCGTGGTCGCGCTCGACGCCGGCCCCGGCAAGGACGCGGACACCGCGCTGAAGCAGGGCGTCGCCCAGCTCGCGGTGCTCGGCCTGGAGCTGGCCACCGCGGACCGCTACACGGCGGTGGCGGAGGCGGAGACGGCGCCCAAGAAGGGCATGTCGATCCTGCTGAACGGCATCAACTACATCTCGCCCGAGCGCCGGGCCGCGTACCGCGACGCGATCGAGAACGGCTACCGCATCGCCGTCCCGACCCTGCCGGCCGTCGCCGCGGCGCCTGCGCCTGCGCCGGCTCCCGCGCCGGCCGCCGCGAAGGCCCCGGCCGCACCGGCTCCGGTGGCCGCACCGACCGCACCGGCCCCGGCTCCGGCCGTCCCGCAGCCCGTACCGGTGGCGGCGGTGGCCGCGTCCGGCGCACCGGCCGCCACCGCCACGGCGGTCGCCGTCCGGCCCGCACCCGCCCCGGTCGCGGCCTCCGTCCCCGCACCGGCTCCGGCACCCGCGCCGGCGCCGGCCCCGGAACCCGCCGTCATGGAGACAGCCCACGTGGACAACGACCGCCTGGCCGATCTTGTGGCCGACCACCTTTCCCTGCACGACGACTATCTGAGCGGCCAGCTGCACAGCGCCGAGCGCCTGACGAGCCTGCTCGAGCGCGCCGCCGACCAGGGGCAGCTGAGCGAGGTGCTCGAAGCGGTCAACGCCGTCAAGGAGCACGGCCTGGACATCGGCCGCAGCCACCTGCGGGCCAACGAGATCCTGCGCGACCTCGCGCAGTTGGAGCTCGGCGCCGCCCCGGCGGCCGCGGAGCGGCCCGCCGCCCTGACCCGGCAGCAGGCACCGGCCCCGCGCCCGGCGGTGGCCCCGGCACCGGCCCCTGCGGCCCTGGCCCCGGCTCCCGCCCCGGCCCCTGCCCCGGCACCCGCCCTGGTCGCCGCCGCGGTGGCCGCGCCCGCCGCCGCCCCGCAGGCCCCGGCCGCCCCGAAGGCCGCCCCGGCCCCGGCCCCCGCCCCGGCTGCCGCCGCGGCTCCGGCTCCGGCTCCGGCTCCGGCTCCGGCTCCGGCTCCGGCTCCGAGCGTTGCCTCCGGCCCGGGTGTGGAGGCGGTCCTGCTGGAGGTCGTCTCGGAAAAGACGGGCTACCCGGCGGACATGCTCGACCTGGACATGGACATCGAGGCCGACCTCGGCATCGACTCCATCAAGCGCGTCGAGATCATGGGCGTGCTCCAGGAGCGCGCGGGCGCCACGACCACCGCCGGACCGGAGCAGCTCGCCGAACTGCGCACCCTGCGCGACATCATCGGCATCATGGCGGGCTCCACGGCCACCTCCGCCCCGGCCGCTCCGGCGGCCGCTCCCGCCGCTGCTCCCGCGGCCGCCTCCGGCCCGGACGCCGGCGCCGTCCAGGCGGTCCTGCTGGAGGTCGTCTCCGAGAAGACCGGATACCCGGCCGACATGCTCGACCTCGACATGGACATCGAGGCCGACCTCGGCATCGACTCCATCAAGCGCGTCGAAATCATGGGCGTCCTCCAGGAGCGCGCCGACGCCACCGTCACCGCCGGACCCGAGCAGCTCGCCGAACTGCGCACCCTGCGCGACATCGTCGAGATCATCGCCGGTGCCGCGGGCGCCGCCGCCCCGGCCGCTGCTCCCGCCGCCGCCCCCGCGGCCGCCTCCGGCCCGGACGCCGGCGCCGTCCAGGCCGTCCTGCTCGAAGTCGTCTCCGAGAAGACCGGCTACCCCGCCGACATGCTCGACCTCGACATGGACATCGAGGCCGACCTCGGCATCGACTCCATCAAGCGCGTCGAAATCATGGGCGTCCTCCAGGAGCGCGCCGACGCCACCGTCACCGCCGGACCCGAGCAGCTCGCCGAACTGCGCACCCTGCGCGACATCGTCGAGATCATCGCCGGTACGACGGGCGGCGCGGCCCCCGCGGCCGCGGCCGCGCCCGCCGCTGCGGCGACCGCCCCCACCGGTCCCGATGCCGGCGCCGTCCAGGCCGTCCTGCTGTCCGTCGTGAGCGAGAAGACCGGATACCCGGCCGACATGCTCGACCTCGACATGGACATCGAGGCCGACCTCGGCATCGACTCCATCAAGCGCGTCGAGATCATGGGCGTCCTCCAGGAGCGCGCCGACGCCACCGTCACCGCGGGGCCGGAGCAGCTCGCCGAACTGCGCACCCTGCGCGACATCGTGCAGCTGATCGCGGGCTCGGCCCCCACCGGAGCGCCCGCCACCGAAGCCGGCGCCCCCACCGCCGCCGCTGCCGCCGCCCCGGCCGACGGGCCGCAGCAGCCCAAGGCCGGCATCGGCCGGGCGCAGGCCGCCCTGGTCGAGCTGCCCACGCCCGACCTGCTGGTCGACGCGTACGCGCAGGGCTCCGCCGCCCTCGTCGTCGACGACGGCTCCGAGCTGGCCCCGGCCGTCGCCGGCCGCCTCGCCGACACCGGCTGGCGGGTGCACGTGCTGCGGCTGCCCGGCGTCGCCGAGCGCATCACCGGCGCCAAGGACCACGCCCTGTCCGGCTGGGGCGTGACCGAGCTCGCCGAGCGGATCGACCCGATCCTCGCCGACCGGGTCGCCCTGGTGGTCGACCTGTCCGCCGCGCACGGCGGCGAGTGGGCCGACGGCGTCCGCCGCCTGGCGCACACCCTCCTCGTCGCCAAGCACGCGGTGGAGCCGCTGACCGCGGCGGCCGGCTCCGGCCGGGCCGCGTTCGTCACCGCCACCCGGCTCGACGGCCGCTTCGGCCTCGGCGGGGTCCCCGAGGAGCAGGTCCCGGCGGGCGGTGTCGCCGGCCTGGTCAAGACGCTGGCCGTGGAGGCCCCGGCGGTGTTCTGCCGGGCCGTCGACCTGGCCCCCGCGCTGGACGCGCAGTCCGCGGCCGCGCTGGTCGTGGCCGAGGCGTACGACGCCGTCACCGACACCGTGCAGGCCGGCCACGACGGCAGCCGCCGCGTCGGCCTGACCCTGGCCGAGCAGCCGCTGACCGGCACCGGCACCACCGGGGTCCCGGAGCTCGGCTCCGACGACCTGCTGGTGGTCACCGGCGGCGGCCGCGGCATCACCGCCGCCTGTGTCGTCGAACTGGCCGAGCAGTACCGGCCGGGCCTGCTCCTGCTGGGCCGCACCCCGCTGGCCGACGAGCCCGAGTGGGCCCGCGGCATCGCGGACCCGGCCCTCAAGGGAGCCGCGGCCGCGCACCTGAAGGCGACGGGCGAGAAGCCGACCCCGAAGCGGGTGGAGCAGCTCAGTGCCGCCGTCATCGGCGCCCGTGAGATCCGGGGCACCCTGGAGCGGGTGCGGGCCGCGGGCAGCGAGGTGGAGTACCTGGCGGCGGACATCACCGACGCGGGTGCGACCGCCGCGGCGCTGGCCCCGTACCGCGAGCGCATCACCGGTCTGGTGCACGGCGCCGGCGTCCTCGCCGACCAGCTCATCGCCAACAAGAAGGCCTCCGAGATCGAGCGGGTCTTCGCACCGAAGCTGACCGGACTGCGCGCGGTGGCCGCCGCCCTGCCCGAGGGGTCGCTGCGCCACGTGGTGCTGTTCTCCTCGGTGGCCGGCTTCTTCGGCAACCAGGGCCAGTCGGACTACGCGATGGCCAACGAGGTGCTCAACGCCTGGGCGTCCTCCTTCAAGCAGCGCAACCCGCAGGCCCACATCACCTCCCTCAACTGGGGTGCGTGGGAGAGCGGCATGGTCTCCCCGCAGGTCAAGGCGATCTTCGAGGAGCGCGGCATCGTCCTGATCCCGGTGGAGACCGGGGCGCGGCTGTTCGCCGAGCAGTTCTCGGCCGGCCGGGCGGACGACGTCGTCACCGTCCTCGGCCCGACGACCCCGCTGTCGGAGCCGGAGCGGCCCGCGGGCGGTGCGCCGGTGACGGTGCAGCGGTCGCTGGCCTCGGTGGCCGAGGACCCGGTCGTCGTGGACCACGTGATCGGTGACGCGCCGGTGCTGCCCGCGGTGGTGGCGCTCGGCTGGGCGATCGGTGCGGTGGAGCGGACCGGCGGCGAGGAGGTGCGCCAGGTGCGCGACTTCTCGGTCCAGAAGGGCATCGTCTTCGACGGGACCCAGCCGGAGCAGATCACGCTGACGCTGACCCCGGCCGGCGACGGCTCGGTGCAGGCGGCGATCCGCTCGGCGGACGCGCAGGGCGCCGTACGGCCGCACTACGGCGCGGTGGTCGCCACGGGCTCGGCGCCCGCCGAGGCCACGGTCGCCGGGCTGCCGGCGCTCGGCTCCGGGCGGGACGCGGCGGACCTCTACACGGACGGCACGCTCTTCCACGGCCCGGCCCTGCGCGGGGTGCGCCGGGTGCTGGCCGAGGCGGAGTCCCGGCTGGTCCTGGAGGTCTCGCTGGCCGAACTGCGGCCGGACGGCGGCGCCTTCGGCGGCTCGCGGTTCGCGCCCGGCACGGCCGACCTGCTGCTCCAGGCGGGCCTGGTGTGGGTGAAGCTGTTCCGCGGGACGGCCGGGCTGCCGCTCGGCGTGGCCCGCGCCGACCTGCACCACCCGCTGCCGGACGGCGAGCCCTTCCTGATCGTGGTCGAGCCGACCGCCGCGAGCAACGGCACCAGCTCCTCGCTCACCATCACGGCCTGCGCCCGCGACGGCCGCGTCCTGACCCGCTTCGACGGTGTCTCCGTGGTCTCCGCCCCCCAGCTGGCGGCCAAGTTCGCCACCCGGAACGGCATCAGCGGCTGATCCCGCTTCGTACCTGACGACGTAAGCGGTCGCGTCGGCCCGGACGGCACAGCACCACCCCGGCCGTCCGGGCCGGCCGCCCCTCAGAAGGGACCCCACAGCTCTCATGAGCAAGTACGCGATCGTCGGCCTCTCCTGCCTGTTCCCGGGAGCCGAGACCCCTGCCGCGTTCTGGCAGAACCTCAGCTCCGGGGTGGACAGCCGCAGGGAAGGCGGGGAGGAGGTCTTCGGCCCCGCCCTCGACACCCGGGACACCGACCCCCGGCACGAGATCTACTGCCGCCGGGGCGGCTTCATCACCGACTTCGAATTCGACCCGACCGGCTACCTGCTCGACGCCGGCAAGCTGTCCGGGCTGGACCGGATCTTCCACTGGTCGCTGCACGTGGCCCGGGAGGCGCTGCGCGACAGCGGCTACGCGGACCGCCCCGAGGTCCTGGCCCGCACCGGCCTGGTCCTCGGCAACTACTCCTTCCCCACCCTCGCCTCGGCCGAGGTCAGCGTGCCGCTGGTGCAGGAGGCCGTGCTCCAGGGCCTGCGCGAGGCAGGCCACCCGGCGCTCGGCGCCCTCGCCGACCCCGCCCTGCAGATCGACGCGAAGGCCCTGCACCCGCAGGACCTGCGGGTCAGCGGCTCCCCGGTCGGCGTGGCCGCCACCGCGCTGGGCCTGGGCGGGCCCCGCTACGCCCTGGACGCGGCCTGCTCCTCGGCCCTGTACGCGCTCAAGCTGGCCTGCGACCACCTCGCGGCCGGCCAGGCCGACCTGGTGCTCGCGGGCGGCGTGTGCGCGCCGGACCCCACCCTCATCCACCTGTCGTTCTCCGACCTGCAGGCCTACCCGCGCGACGGGTTCAGCCAGCCGTTCGACGACCGCTCCGGCGGCATCCTGACCGGTCAGGGCGCCGGCATGGTCGCCGTCAAGCGGCTCGCGGACGCGCGGCGCGACGGCGACCGCATCCTCGCGGTGGTCGACGGGATCGGCCTGACCAACGACGGGGCCGGGCGGCACCTGCTGGTCCCGCAGGGCGGCGGCCAGCTCCAGTCCTACGAACTGGCGTACGCCGAGGCCGGGATCGACCCGGCGGCCGTGGACTACCTGGAGTGCCACGCCACCGGCACGCCCATCGGCGACGTCACCGAGGCCGGGTCGGTCGCCGAGTTCTTCGGCACGGCCGGCAAGACCCCGCTGATCGGCTCGGTGAAGGGCAACATCGGGCACCTGCTCACCGTCGCCGGGCTCAGCAGCATGCTCAAGGTCGTCCTGGCCATGGGCCACGGCCGCATCCCGCCGACCATCGGGGTGGAGCGGCCGGTGGCCTCGAAGGACGGCCGGGTCGGCGCCGCCAACCTGGTGCGCGAGGCCCGCGACTGGCCGGCCGGCGAGGGCCCGCGCCGCGGCGCGGTGTCCGCGTTCGGCTTCGGCGGCACCAACGCGCACGTGGTGCTGTCCGAGCACACCGGCGAGGAGGAGGCGGACGCGACCGAGGCCCCGCTGCCGGCCCTCGACGTGGTGGGCCTGGGCGCGCACTTCGGCGCGCTGGACGGCGTCGACGCGTACGAGCGGGCCGTGCACAGCGGCGCGGACGCCCTCGTGGAGCTGCCCGAGCGGCGCTGGCGCGGGCTGGACGGGACCCGGGACGGCTCCCTGCAGACCGCGACCGGGGTGAACCCGGACGCCCTGCCGCACGGCGCGTTCGTCGACGGCGTCGGCATCGACCCGATCGACCAGAAGATCCCGCCGACGGACCTGCGCACGTACAACCTCCAGCACGCGCTGGCCACGAAGGTCGCCGACGAGGCGCTGCAGGACGCCGGCTACTCCCGTACGGTGCCGGCCGGCCGGACCTCGCCCGAGCCGCGCCGCGTCGCGGTGGTGGTGGCGATGGAGATGGAGCCGACCACCCACCTGCGGCTGACCCGCTACCGGCTCGGGCAGTTCCTGCGCGAGGGCTTCGAGCGGGCCGGCGTCCCGGTCGACGAGGAGCAGCTGGCGGCGCTGACGGCCGTGGGCCGCGACGCGGTCGTCGACCCGATCGTCGCCAACGAGGTGCTCAGCTACATCGGCAACGTGATGGCGAGCCGCATCTCCTCGCTGTGGAACCTGACCGGCCCGTCGTTCACCGTCTCCGCGGACGGCTCGGGCACCGCCGAGGCGCTCGAGGTCGCGCGGCTGCTGCTGCTCGACCCGAGCATCGAGGCCGTCCTGGTCGGCGCGGTCGACCTGGCGGGCTCGGCGGAGAACCTGCTGCTCACCCCCGAGGTGGTCGCCGAGGCCGGGCTGACCTTCGGCGAGGGCGGCCGCGGCCGCCGCATCGGCGAGGGCGCCGGCGCGGTCGTGGTGACCCGGCCGGGCGGCGCCGCGCAGGGCGCGACGGTGTACGCGCGCCTGGAGTCCCTGGCGGTGCGGCACGCGGCCCCGGTCGACGGGGCGCTGCCGGAGGCCGACCGGGACGCGTTCGCGGCGGCGGCCGAAGCGGCGCTGGCCGCGGCGGGCGTCACCGCGTCCGACATCGGGTACGTGGAGGCCCACGCGGGCGGCACCGAGGCCCAGGACCGGGCCGAGATCGCCGCTCTGGCGTCGGTCTACCCGGCCGGTACGGCGAGCGTGGCCCTCGGCAGCGCCAAGGCGCAGATCGGCGACGCCGGGTGCGCGGCGGGCATGGCCGCGCTGATCCGGTCGGTGCTGAGCCTGCACCACGGCTACCTGCCGGGGACGCGGGGCTGGGACCGGCCGGCCGCGGACCTGGCCGGGGAGTTCGAGGCCTCCGGCCTGTACGTCCCCGAGGCCTCGCGGCCGTGGCTGCGCACCCGCAAGGACAGCCGCCGGTACGCGGCGATGAGCTTCCTCGGCGGCAGCGGGGCCCACGGGCACCTGGTGCTGTCCTCGGACACCACCCGCGGCAAGGTCAGCTCCGCGGACTGGCGCCGCGCCGGCGGGCCGGTGCTGCTGCCGCTGGCCGCGGACTCCCTGGAGGAGCTGCTCACGCTGGTCGCGCTGCACCGGGACCTGATCGGCGAGGGCCGCGACCCGTACGAGCTGGCCCGCGCGGCGGCCCGCACCCTGCACGGGAAGGCGCTGCGCGCGGTGCTGGTCGGCAAGGACTCCGCCGAGCTGGTCGCACAGCTGGAGCTGGCGGCCCGCGACCTGCCCGGCGTGCACGCCCGGGGCGGCGAGTGGGCCACCCCGGCGGGCAGCTTCTCCACCGCCGCGCCGATCGGCCCGGACGGGCGGGTCGCGCTGGTCTACCCGGGCGCGTTCAACTCGTACCCGGGCCTGGGCCAGGACTTCTTCCGGGCCTTCCCCGGGCTGCTGGACCGCTTCGAGAGCCAGGCCGACGAGCCGGCCCGGCTGATGCGGGCCGCCGCGCTGTACCCGCGCACGCAGGTGGCGCCGGGCCGCCGCGAGCTCATGGAGCTGGAGTCGCGGCTCGGCGAGGACATCCCGTTCATGCTGGCGACCGGCACCAGCTTCGCGATGCTGTACACCGACCTGGTGCGCGAGGTGCTCGGGATCCGGGCGCACGGCGGATTCGGCTACAGCCTCGGCGAGTCGAGCATGCTGTTCGCCACCGAGTGCTGGCTGCCGGAGGGCCGCCGCGACGACCTGATCAGCAACACCCCGCTCTTCCGGGACCGGTTGACGGGGCCCCGGCGCACGGTCCGCGAGCTGTGGGACCTGCCCGAGGAGACCCCGGACGCGGACGTGTGGGCCAGCCATGTGCTGCTGACCGACGCGGACACGGTGGGGAAGGCGCTGGCCGCCGGGTACGACCGGGTGTACCTCACGCACGTCAACACCCCGTCCGAACTGGTGATCGCCGGTGACCCGGCCCAGTGCCGCGCGCTGATCAAGGAGCTGGGCTGCCCGGCGGCCCGGTCCCCCGTCAACGCGGTGATGCACTGCCCGGCCGTGGACGCCGAACTGGACGGCCTGGCCGGGCTGAACGACTACCCGACCGGCTCGACCGGCGGCCTGGAGCTGTTCAGCGCCTACGACTACGGGGTGCTGCGCAGCCTGGACCGTACGGAGGTCAGCCGGCGCATCGCGCACACCCTGCGCTCCGCGATCGACTTCCCGCGGCTGGTGCGGGGCGCGTACGAACGGGGGTTCCGCTACTTCCTGGAGGTCGGGCCGAGCGCCACCTGCTCGCGGTGGGTCAAGGACACCCTGGGCGACGCCGCGCACGTCGCGGTGCCGGTGGACCGGCGCGGGGTGCCGGCCGCGCGGTCGGTCGCGCAGCTGGTGGCCCGGCTGGTGGGCCACGGCCTCGACGTCGACCTGACGGCGCTGCTGGCCCCCGCCACCGAGTCGGCCCCGGTCCTCGCGGCCCGCAACTCCCGCTTCCGGGTGGGCGGCGGCACCCCGGTCCCCGCCCGCATCGCCAAGGCCCTGGCGGCCACCGCCACCGGGGGCACCACCGCCCCGGCAGCCGGCTCCCGGACCGCCGCGACCGCAGCCGCACCGGCTGACGGCGGCGCCTCCCGGACCGCCGCACCCCGGGCCGGCGGGGCCGCCGACCGGCCCAGCACCCGGACCACCGCCCCGGCCGCCGGCAAGCCCGCCGGGCCGGCCACCGTCGCCCCGGCCGCCACGGCCGCGGGCACCACCGCCCCCGGCAGCCCCGCCGGGCCCGGCACCACCGCCCCGGGCGCCCCGCGCGCCGGGGGGTCCGCCGGGCCGGGAGCCGCCGGTCCCGTGGCGCCGGCCGCTGCGGCGGCCCGTCCTGCACCCGTCCCGTCCGTACCGCCGGAGGACCCACGCCTCATGCCTGCCGACCCGACCCTGGCCGATCCGGAGGTCATCGCCTTCGACGGCGAACCGATCTCCTTCCTGCCGTGGGCGCCCCCGGTGCCCGCGGCCGTGCAGCCCGCCGCCGCCGTGCCCGCCGCACCGGCCGCTCCGGCCGCCCCGGCCGTGCAGGAGGCCCCGCTCCCGGCCGCCGCCGCGGCCCCCGCATCCGCACCCGTCCGCCGGGCCCGCCGGACGGCCGCCGCCGCGGCGGCCGGTGACCCGGCGTCGGCCGCCGCCGACCTGGTGCGCGAGATCCGCCACCAGATGGTGAGCACCCACTCGGTGGTGATGGAGACGCAGCGCATCCTCCAGGACGCCACGCTCAGCCGGGCCGAGGCCCTGCTCGACGGCGGCCCGGTGGCGGCCGCGGCGCCCACGGCGGCCGCGGTGAGCGCGCCGCCCGCCCGGGCCGCCCTGCCCGCCGCCCCGGCGGCACCCGTACCGACCGCGCCCCGCGTGGTGGAGGCCACGGCGGTGCTCCCGCCGGCCGCCCCGCAGGCCCCGCAGCCGCCCGCCGCCGCCAAGCCCGACGGCGTCATCTGGGACGAGGCGGACCTGATGGAGTTCGCCGTCGGCTCCGTGGCCAAGGTCTTCGGCCCGGAGTTCGGCGTCATCGACGGCTACGCCCAGCGCGTCCGGCTGCCCGCGGAGCCGTACCACTTCGTCAGCCGGGTCACCGCGCTGTCGGGCACCACCCACGAGTTCAAGCCGGCGAAGATCACCACGGAGTACGACGTCCCCGAGGACGCCTGGTACGCGGTCGACGGCGGCGTGCCCCCGGCCGTCACGGTCGAGGCCGGCCAGTGCGACCTCCTCCTCGTCAGCTACCTCGGCATCGACTTCCGCAACAAGGGCGAGCGGGTCTACCGCCTCCTCGACAGCACCCTGGTCTTCCGAGGCAACCTGCCGCGCGTCGGCCAGACGCTGAAGTACGACATCTCCATCGACCGCTTCGTCCACAACGGCGACACCACGCTGTTCTTCTTCAGCTACCAGTGCTACGCCGACGGCGAGCTGATCCTCGAACTCCACAACGCGTGCGCCGGCTTCTTCAGCGCCGCCGAGCTGGAGACCCCGATCGGCGTCGTCATGACCGACAAGGAGAAGGCCGAGCGGGCCGCCCTGCCCAAGGGCTACTTCAAGCCGCTCGCCTACACCGACAAGAACCACCTGGACGCCGGCGACCTGGAGCTCCTCGCCCAGGGCCGCCCCGGGGACGTCTTCGGCCCCGACCACGCCCAGGACCCGGGCATCAACCCGGCCCTGCGCCTGCCGGTCGAGAAGCTGCGCATGGTCGACGAGGTCACCATCGACCGCAAGGGCGGCCCGCGCGGCCTCGGCACGCTCAGCGCCGTCAAGAACCTGCAGCCCGACGCCTGGTACTTCGAGTGCCACTTCCCCGACGACCCGGTGCTCGCCGGCTCCCTGGTCGCCGAGGGTGCGGTCCAGCTGCTGCAGATCTACCTGCTGCACCAGGGCATGCACCTGACCCTCCCGGACGCCGCGTTCCAGTGCGTCACGGACACCCCGATCGAGGTCCAGGTCCGCGGCCAGATCACCCAGAAGCACACGCAGATCCGCTACGAGGTCGAGGTCATGGAGCTCACCCTCCTGCCCCGCGCCACGGTCATCGCGGACGTGCTGATCTACATCGGGGACCTGCCGGTCATCCGGATGAAGAACCTCGGCCTGCAGGTCCGCGAGAAGCCGGGCACCCCCTACCGCCCGGAGGCCGGCGGCATCCCGCAGTTCCTGGGCCGCCGCAACCGCAGCGGCGAGGCCGCGATGATCAACGAGATGCACCTGGCGCACGCCGCCAAGGGCGACCTGGACATCGCGATGGGCCCCGAGTTCGAGGTCTACCGCACGAGCCGGGCCCCGTACATCCCCAACGGCGCCTTCCAGTTCGTGGACCGCGTCATCTCCCTCAAGGGCACCCGCGGCGACCTGAAGCCCGGCTCGGAGATGGTCACCGAGTACGACTCCCCCGCGGACGCCTGGTACTACGAGGAGAACTCCTTCCCCCACATGCCGAACGCCGTGTACATGGAGTCCTCCCTCCAGGCGGCGATCTTCCTCGGCTACTACCTCGGCGCCACGCTGAAGAACACCGACGAGCAGTACGCGATCCGCAACCTGGACGGCCGCGCCACCCTGGTCAAGGACATAGACCTGCGGGGCAAGACCATCCGCCACCACTCCAAGCTCCTGATGACCAGCGCCGTCACCGGCGCCGTGCTGCAGAACTTCTCCTACGAGCTGTCCGCCGACGGCGAGGTCTTCTACACGGGCGAGTCGCTGTTCGGGTACTTCAGCGACGCGGCCCTGGCCAACCAGGTGGGCCTGGACAACGGCACGTACGTCGCCCCGTGGATCGAGACCAACGAGGTCGACCCGGCCAAGGTCCGCCGCATCGAGCTCCCCGAGGGCGCCCCGGCGTTCACCGACCCGACCGGCGGCCACCTGCACCTGCCCGGCGGCCGGTACGCGCTGGTGGACCGGGTCGACCTGGTGCAGGACGGCGGCCGGCACGGCCGCGGCTACCTGCACGGCCACCGGGCGATCCGCCCCGACGAGTGGTACTTCGACTGCCACTTCCACCGCGACCCGGTGATGCCCGGCTCGCTCGGCGTCGAGGCGATCCTGCAGGCCCTGCGCCTGTACGTGATCGAGGAGAACCTCGCCGAGGGCTACGCGCAGCCGCGCTTCGCGATGGCCACCGACGTGGAGATGGCCTGGAAGTACCGCGGCCAGATCCTGCGCCACGACCCCGAGCTCAACTTCGACGTGCACGTCAAGGAGGTGCGCCGCGAGGAGGGCCGCCTGCTGGTCATCGCCGACGCGGAGCTGTCCAAGCCGGGCCTGCGCATCTACGAACTCACCGACGTGGCCATCGAGGTCCGTCCCACCGAGGCCTGACGGCCCGACAGCTGAGCCCAAGGAGCTTCGTTTCCCCATGGACACTCTCGAGACCCCTCTCCGGTGGTACGGAGAGCGCAATCCCAGCATCGACCCGGCCGGGATCTACCAGGTGCTGGCCGACCTGGAGCACCCGTGTTTCATCACGGTCACCCGTGAGGGCATCGGTGCCGCCGCCGGCGGGTTCGCCACCGCCGACGGAGACGGCCTGCCCCTGCTGGCCGCCGCGCAGCCCCTCGCGCCGGAGCGGCTGGGCTCGGCCGCGTTCCTCGCCGCGCACGGCGTGAAGTACGCGTACATGGCCGGGGCGATGGCCGGCGGGATCGCCTCCGCCGACATGGTGATCGCCCTGGCCAGGGAGGGCTTCCTCGCCTCCTTCGGCGCGGCCGGGCTGCTGCCCGAACACATCGAGCAGGCCCTGGCACGGTTCGCCGCGGAGATCCCGGGGCTGCCGTTCGCCGTGAACCTGATCCACAGCCCGAGCGAGGACCGCCTGGAGCGGGAGGCCGTCGAGCTGTTCCTGCGGCACGGGGTGCGCTGCGTCGAGGCGTCGGCGTACATGGACCTCACCCCGCACGTGGTGCGCTACCGGCTGGCGGGCCTGCGCCGCGACGCGGAGGGCCGGATCACCGCCGACAACCGGCTCATCGCCAAGATCTCCCGGCCGGAGACCGCCGAGCGGTTCATGCGCCCGGCGCCGGCCGCGCTGGTCACGGCCCTGCTGGAACAGGGGCTGGTGACGGCGGAGCAGGCGGAGCTCGCCCGCCATCTGCCGCTGGCCGACGACATCACCGTCGAGGCCGACTCCGGCGGCCACACCGACCGCCGGCCGCTGCCCGCGCTGCTGCCCTCGATCCTGCGGCTGCGCGACACCGTGCAGCGCGAGTACCGCTACGCCGTCCCGATCCGGGTCGGCGCGGGCGGGGGGCTCGGCACCCCGGTCGCGGTGGCGGCGGCCTTCGCGATGGGCGCCGCGTACGCCGTGACCGGCTCGGTGAACCAGTCCTGCCTGGAGTCGGGCGCCTCGACGGCGGCCAAGGCGATGCTCGCCGAGGCCGGCATCGCGGACTGCGAGATGGCCCCGGCCGCCGACATGTTCGAGATGGGCGTGGACCTGCAGGTCCTGAAGAAGGGCACCTTCTTCCCGATGCGCGCCAAGCGCCTGTACGAGCTGTACCAGGCGTACGACGGCCTGGAGGCGATCCCGGCCGCCGACCGGGCCAAGCTGGAGACGCAGGTCTTCCGGCGGCCGCTGGAGGACGTCTGGCAGGAGTGCGTGAAGTACTTCACCCGGCGCGACCCGGAGCAGCTGGCCCGCGCCGCCGACAACCCCAAGCGGAAGATGGCCCTGGTCTTCCGCTGGTACCTGGGCATGGCCTCGCGCTGGGCGGTGGTCGGCGAGGCGGACCGGGCGATGGACTACCAGGTCTGGTGCGGTCCGGCGATGGGCAGCTTCAACGACTGGGTGACCGGCAGCTACCTGAAGACCCCGGGCAACCGCCGGGTCGCCGAGGTGGCCCACCACCTGATGCGGGGCGCGGCCTTCCACACGCGGCTGGCCCAGCTGCGCAACGCCGGCGTGCACATCCCGGCGAGCGCGGCGGACTACCGTCCGGTGCCGCTGGAGACCTCGGGCGGGATGCCGTGAGCGCGCTGACCCCGGAGGCGCTGGAGGAGCTGCTCGGCGACCCGGCGGACGATGCCAATCCGTACGGGTTCGCCGCGGCCGTGGGCCGCGACGAGCGGGAGGAGTTCCCGGCCGCGTTCTGCGCGGAGCTGGCGCGGGCCGGGTTCCACCTGAACTACCTGCCCAAGGAGTGGGGCGGGGCGTTCGAGTCCTTCGACCGCAGCCTGACGCTGGTGCGCTCGGCGGCCCGCCGGGACGTCAACATCATGCCGGGGACGATGTTCAGCATCATCGCGGCGACCTGCCTGCAGCTGCACGGCAGCGTGGAGCAGCAGCAGCTCGCCGCGGAGGTCCTGCGCGGCGGCGGCGCGGTGGGCTTCGCGCTGACGGAGGCCGGCCACGGCAGCGACCTGCTGGCCAACCAGGTGTCCCTGAGCCCGGACGGGGTGCTGGACGGCGAGAAGTGGATGGTCGGGCTGGGCCTGCGGTGCGAGGCGGTGTACGTCGTCGCCCGCACCGGGGCCCGCGGCCCGGGGGCGTTCTCGGCGGTCCTGCTGGACCTGCGGGACGTACCCGAGGGGCAGCTGGAGCGGCTGCCCGCGGCGGCCACGAACGGGATGCGCGGGATCGACCTGGCCCGGCTGCGGTTCACCGGCTTCGCGGTGCCCGAGGGCGCCCGCGTGGGCCGGGAGGGCGAGGGGCTGGAGGCGGCCGTCAAGGCGCAGCAGGCGGTCCGGCTGATGAGCATGGCCGGCAGCCTGGGCATCGCGGACAGCGCGGTCCGCCTGGCCCTGGACTTCGCCGTCGGCCGGAAGGTCGCCAGGGCGCAGCTGGCGGCCTCGCCGTGGCCGCGGCGCGAGCTGTCGGTCGCGGCGGCCGCCCTGCTGGCGGCGGACGTGGCGGCGCTGACGGCGGCCCGCGGGGTGCACGTGGTGCCGGAGGCGTTCTCGGTGTGGGCGCTGTCCGCCAAGCACGTGGTGGCGGAGGCCTCGGACGAGCTGATCCGGCGGGCGGGCGCGGTGCTGGCCACCCGCTCGGTGCTGCGGGAGGGCGAGCGGGGGGCCGGGCTGTTCCAGAAGCTCCAGCGGGACTCCGCGGTGGTCCGGGTGATCGACGCGAGCACGCTGGCCAACCTCAAGTCGTACGCGGGCCAGGTGCCCACCCTCACGGAGGGGCCGGCCCCGGCCGATCCGGCGGCGCTGGCCGCGGTGTTCGGGCTGGGCGCGGAGCTGCCCGCGTACGAGCCGGCCCGGCTGGACATGTTCGCCCGCGGGGTGGACCCGGTGCTGGCGGGCCTCCCGGAGGCGGCGGCCGCCGTGTCCGGGGCCCTGGCCGGCGGGGAGGATGCCGGGGTCGCCGCCCTGGTGGCCGAGCTCGCCGGCGCCGTCGCAGGCCTGGGCGCCCTGACGCGGGCGGCCCGCGGGCCGGGCGCCGACCCCAACGCCCTGGTGGACGCGGCGGAGCGGTACGCGTGGCTGCATGCGGCCGCCTGCGCCGTCCACCTGTGGCGGGCCAACCTCGACCGCTCGCTGTACGGCACGGAGCCGGGCTCCGCCGGCTGGCTGGGCGCGGTCCTGGGCTACCTGCTGGCCCGCGCCGACGGCACCGACCCGCGGCGGCGCGGCGCGCTGCTGGAGCCCGCGCTGGACGCGGCGCTGGCGCTGCGGGAGTCCGGCCGGCTGTTCACCGCCCTGCCCGTGCGGCTGGCGGCGGCCCCGAACCGACAGGAAGAGTCCTGATGTCCAAGTCCGATCTGACCGCACTCGCCGCGGAGCTCGAGGCCTACCTCGGCGACCCGCACGACCCGGACAGCCGGATGCCGTTCTCCGGGGTCCTGGAGTTCGACGAGAGCGGCGCGTACCCGGTGCACTACGTGAACCTGCTGCGGCGCTGGGGCGCGCACCTGCGGGGCCTGCCGGCCGAGCAGGGGGGCCTCGCGGGGAACGTGGAGACCGGCGTCAACCTGATGCGCCTGGTCGCCCGGCGCGACCCGTCGACGGCCGTGGGCACCGCGCTGAACAACCTGAGCTTCATGCCCGCCTGGATCACCGGCACGGAGGAGCAGAAGCGCGCCCTGATCGCGGACATGCGCCGGGGCAGCTCGATGTCCTGGGGGCTGTCGGAGCGGGTCCACGGCAGCGACCTCGTCGCCAACGAGGTGCGGGCCGAGAAGACCGAGGGCGGCTGGCTGCTGACCGGCGAGAAGTGGCCGATCGGCAATGCGACGGTCGCCGACAAGATGGTCGTCTTCGCCCGGACCGGCGATCGCCCGGGACCGGCCGCGTACTCGCTGTTCGTGGTGGACAAGTGGGCGGCGGACGCCGCCACGATCGAGGACACCCCCTTCGAGAACCTGTACGGGGTGCGGGCCCTGGACCTCAGCGGGGTCCGCTTCAACGGCACCTTCGTGCCCGAGTCGGCGATGCTCGGCGGCCGCGGGCAGGGCCTGGAGATCGCGCTGAAGGCCAGCCAGACGGCGCGCGTGGTGCTGATGCACCTGGCGCTCGCGGCCGTGGACACGAGCCTGCGCCTGGCCATGGACTTCGCCGAGGGCCGGGTGCTGCTGGGCGACACGATCGCCGACGTGCCGTACACCCGGCGCCAGCTGGCGGAGGCCTTCGCCGACCTGATGCTGGCGGACTCGGTGTTCCTGGGCGCGACGCGCAGCCTGCAGGCGGCGCCCGAGCAGGTCAGCGTCTGGTCCTCGGTGATCAAGTACCTGGTGCCGACGAAGCTGCAGAAGACCCTGTCGCAGCTGACGGTGGTGCTGGGCGCGCGGACGTTCGTACGCGACCATCCGCACTACGGCATGCACCAGAAGATGGTCCGCGACATCCTGATCACCGACATCGCCGACGGCAACACGGTGGTCAACCTGCGCAACCTCGGCCACCAGCTGGGCAGCCTGCTGGCCTCGGCGGCCGACCCGGACCCGGCGGCCGTGGCGGTGGCCGAGGAGCGGGCCGCGACCCTGTTCGGGATGGACACCGAGCTGCCGGCGTACGCGCCCTGGAAGCAGGAGCTGTTCAGCCGCGGCGGCCTGGACGACGCGGTGCTGGCCGCGCCGGACGGGGTGCGCCGGCTGCGCGCGCTGGCGGGCGCGGCCAAGGAGGGCGAGCGCGAGCGGCTGCTGGCGGCGGCGGACGTGGCCGAGGAGCTGATCGGCCGCACCGGCTCCCTGAACGAGCGCGCCGGGGCCCTCAAGGCGCGGCTGGGGCGGGCGTACGGGCAGTCCCCGGAGCTGTTCGACCTGGCCAAGGAGTACTGCCTGGTGCACGCGGCGGCCGCGGTCGTGCTGACGTACGTGCACTCGCAGGAGGCCCTGGAGGACCCGCTCCCCAGCGCCGCTCTACTGCTGCTCCAGTTGGAGCGCGTACGCAGGGAGTTGTACCCGCACGAGGCGGTCACGGACCAGTCCGTGATCGACGAGGTGATGCAGGTGCTGCGGCATCTGCACCGGGAGAACCGGCTGTTCTCGCTCTGGCAGTTCCCGCTGGCCGAGCGCACCGCCGATTCCTCCGCCGCACGCATCTGACACCGCCGTAGAACCTGACTGTGAAGGACGTCTCCCATGTCGCAGAATCCCACCCCCCGCGTCGCGATCGTCGGCGCCGGCGTCGCCGGGATCTCCGCTGCCTACCACCTGCGTGACCACGCACAGATCACGATCTTCGAGCGGGAGGACCGGCTCGGCGGGCACGCCAACACCGTCGAGGTCGAGGAGAACGGCAAGGTCCTCGGCATCGACACGGCGTTCGTCGTCTTCAACCGGCCCGCGTACCCGAACCTCTTCGGCTTCTTCGACGAGCTGGGCGTGGAGGCCGTCGAGCACCTCGGCGGGTTCAACTTCTTCGACCTGGACAGCGGGCTGGAGTACGGCACGCAGGAGCTGGACCTGGGCGAGGAGGAGGTCGTCGGCCGCTACTCCGACGAGTTCGTCACCATCTGGCGCGAGGCCCGCCGCTTCCACGAGGAGGGCCGGCGCGACTTCCTGCGCAAGAAGGCCGACATCCCGCTCGGCGAGTACCTCGACCGCGGCGGCTACAGCGAGGCCTTCCGCTACTCGTACGTGATCCTGCTCTGCTCGGCGGTGTGGTCCGTGCCGGCCGAGCTGATCTGGGAGATCCCCGCCTCCACGGTGATCGCCTTCTACCTGGGCCACGACGAGGGCGGCCTCGGCGGGCGCAAGGTGGACTGGCGCACCGTCGGCGGCGGCTCCATCTCCTACGTCCGCAAGGCGATCGCGGCGATCGGCGCCGAGCTGCGCACGGCGGAGCCGGCCACCTCGATCCGCCAGGACGCCGACTCGGTCACCGTCACGACGACGAAGGGCAGCGAGACGTTCGACTACGTCATCGTCGGCGCCCACGCCGACGAGGCGCTGGCGCTGCTGGAGAACCCCTCCGCCCGCCAGAAGGAGGTGCTGGGCCCGGTGCGCTACAGCTCCTCGCGCGTGGTGCTGCACACCGACACCTCGGTGATGCCGGCGACCAAGGAGCGCTGGGAGGCCTGGAACTACGGCCAGGTCGAGGCCGGCGGCCAGGCCCGCCAGTACGTCGCGTACTACATGAACAAGCTGCACGGCTTCACGGCGGAGAAGGACTACTTCGTCACCCTCGACTACCCGCTGGAGGTGGACCCGGAGTCGGTGATCGCGGAGTTCCCGTACACCCACCCGATCATCGACATCAACGTCCGCAACCTCCAGGCGGACATCTACAACGTCAACGAGGGGACCCGGCTGAAGCTGGCCGGCTCCTACTTCCACTCCAGGAAGCTGGGCTGGGACCAGATCGGCTCGCACGAGGCGGCGTTCTCCTCGGGCGCGGAGGCCGCGGCCCAGCTCCTGAAGGAGACAAAGGAGCAGGCTCAGGGCTGAGCGGGGCCGGCGCCCCGCCGGGCCGCGGACTGGCTCTCCTGCGCGAGGCGGCGCAGGGCCATCAGGACCGGCTCCAGCAGGACCGTCAGCACCAGGGCCCGCTCGGCCATCTCGAGCGGGTCCCGGAGGTCCTCGATCCCGTCGAGGTCGACGGCCGCGATCCGGTCGGCGAGTTCGCCGTACGGGAGCAGCCGGTGCCAGTCGTAGTCCATGCCGAGGTCGGCGAGGGTCTGCAGGGTCCGGGCGATGACCGCCTTGCCGGCGGCGTCGTCGGACACCTGCCAGCCCAGGGCGTCCAGCAGGGCGTCGACCTCGGCGAGGCGCGCCTCCTCGAGGTCCGTGTCCTTCTCCCCGTCGTCCGCGGTTTCGGCGGTGGCGCCGAGGACGAGGCCGAGGACCTTGTGCGGGTCGTCCTCGCGCTCGTACACGCCGCCGAGGACCTCCTTGGCGGCGCCCACGCTCAGCCCCCGCACCCCGACCAGGGCCCGGACCAGCCGGAGCCGCCGTACGTGCGACTCGTCGTACTCGGCCTGGTTCGGGGCGGTGGCACGTCCGGGCGGCAGCAGCCCCTCGCGGAGGTAGTACTTGATGGTCGTGATCGGCACTCCGCTGCGGCGGCTCAGCTCAGAGATTCGCATCGTCTTCCGTTCTTCGCTTCTTCCACGCTCGATTGGCCAGTGGACAGTTCCACTCTCTATCATGGATACTGCAACTCTCCATTATTGAAGGCGAGGCTCACGGTGCCGAAACTCTCCTGGAAGGGCCGCAACCCGGTCCCCACGACCGCCCGGGTCCATGTCATGGCGTCCCGCTTCGAGGTGAAGTCGCTCTCCGACGTACCCCGCTTCTTCGTGCGCGCCCTGGCCGCCTGGGCCCAGCTGAAGACCTCGCCGGGAGCGGTCGAGGCCTCACTGATCGCCGAACCCCTCAAGCGCACCTTCTGGACGCTGTCCGCCTGGGAGAGCCGCGAGGCGATCTACGGCTACGCCAGGGCCGAACCGCACCGCGGCATCATGGGCGAACTCCGCGCGACCATGCGGACGTCGGTCTTCACCTTCTGGGAGATGCCCGCCTCCGTGCTGCCGCTCGACTGGGACGACGCCCGCGCCCGCCTCGACGCCCAGCTGCGAGCCGACGCCGAGAGCGCCGAGAGCGCCGGCGAGCACTCCTGAGGCCTCGCCCGGCCACGACTCCCGGCCCGGGACACCCCCGCCCCGGGCCGGGGCACGTACTGCGCACCGCGCCGCGCACCGCCCGGTAACCCCGTCTTCCGTATGGAGAACCCCCTATGAGCACCGACACCAGCACCTCAGAAGCGGCCGGCGGTGGCGCCGCGCCCGCACGCCGCGGCGCCACCGCACCCCTGTGGCTGTCGATCATCGCGACGAGCGTCCCGATGTTCATGGTGGCGCTGAACAACCTCGTCGTGTCCACCGCCCTGCCGACCCTGGCGAAGGAGCTGAAGGCGGACACCCAGGACCTGCAGTGGTTCGTCAACGCCTACGTCCTGGCGTTCGCCTGTCTGCTGCTCACCGGCGCCGCCCTCGGCGACCGGTTCGGGCGGCGCAGGATCTTCCTCCTCGGCATCGCCGTCTTCACCCTGTCCTCGGTGTACTGCGGGCTGTGCGACACCACCGCCGAGCTGATCGTCGGCCGCACCGCCCAGGGCGTGGGCGCGGCGGCCGTGATGCCGCTGTCGATGACCCTGCTCGCGCAGGCCGTGCCCGCGAACAAGCGCAGCCTCGCGCTCGGCCTGTGGTCCGCGTTCAGCGGTCTCGCCGTGGCCTTCGGCCCGCTCGTCGGCGGCGCCGTGGTCGACGGCATCGACTGGCACTGGATCTTCTGGATCAACGTCCCGGTCTGCCTGATCGCCGTTCCGCTGGTGCTGAAGGTCCTGGACGAGAGCAAGCTGGCCGGCACCCGCCTGGATCCGCTCGGCATGGTCCTGGCCACCGGCGGCCTCGTCGCCCTCGTCTGGGGCATCGTCAACGGCGCCGAGGACGGCTGGACCGACGGCCGCATCCTCGGCGCGTTCGCGGGCGGCGCCGTCCTGCTCGCCGGGTTCGTGGCGTGGGAGTCCCGCGCCGCCATGCCGATGCTGCCGCTGTCCCTCTACCGGCTGCGCGCCTTCGTCATGTGCAACGTGGTCTCCGCGACGATGTACTTCGGCGTCTTCGGCTCCATCTTCCTGCTCTCCCAGTACCTCCAGATCGCCCCGGTCCGCACCCCGCTGCACGCCGGTGTCCTGACCCTGGCGTGGACCCTGATGCCGATGTTCATCGCGCCGGTGGCCGGCGCCCTGACCGACCGCGTCGGCGGCGGCCGCCTGATGGCGCTCGGCCTCTTCCTCCAGGCGGCCGGCCTCGCCTGGATCACCCTGGCGGCCACGGACAACACCCCCTACTCCCACCTCGTCGGGGCGATGATCCTCGGCGGCACGGGCATGGGCTTCGCCTTCGCCCCGACCGCGGCGGTCGTCCTCGCCTCCGTCTCGCAGAACCTGTACGGCACGGCCTCCGGCGCCAACACCACGGCCCGCGAGATCGGCGGCGCCCTCGGCATCGCCGTCCTGTCGACGGTCTTCGTCCGCAACGGCTCGATGGCCAACGCCCAGGAGTTCGTGGACGGCATGCACCCGGCCGTCTGGGTCGGCGTGGCCGTGGTCTTCCTCGGCGGCCTGTGCGCCCTGGCCATCCCCCGCACGGTGAACCGCCCGGCGGAGGAGCCCGCACCCCCGCGCAAGTCCGGTGACACCACCCCGACCCCGGTCTCGGCCACGGCCTGACCCCCCGCCCACCGAAAGCCCGGCCCGGCCCCCGCCGCGCCGGGCTTTCGCGCTGCACACCGCCCCCCGGCCGGCGTCAGGGACGCGGAGCCTCCAGCGCTGCCTCAAGCAGGTGCGCGTACGGCCTGAAGCCCCGTTTGACCGCCTCGGGCGAAGCCGAGGACGGCATGAGCACGCCCGGGAGGAACGCCGTCCGCCACATCAGGAACACCTCGCGCACGGTGCGTTCGTGCGCCGGAGCGGCCAGGCGAGCGGCGGCCGACAGCACCTCGACGATCCGCGCCGCGGTCTCCTCCGTGTCGTCGGCCCCGGCGCGGAACGAGGCCGTGCCGACCAGCGCCTGCAGCAGATGCACGAGCTGCAGATCGGTTCCCATCCGGGCCATGCGCCCCACGGCCTCGTCCCCGCCGAGGTCCGGCGAGACCTCCTCGATGCCGCCCGACCAGAGCAGCAGGGAGGTGGCGGGCACCTCGTGCTCGCGCAGGTAGCCGAGCTGGTCGAGGATGGCCATGGTTTCGGGGCCGAAGGAGCCGATGCCCTGCACGCCGGCCAGGATCCGGTCGAGCTCGCCGCGCCGTTCGCCCACGAACTGCCCGACCGACCGCTCCGCCAGGGCGGCGGCACACTCGACGACCCCGCCGAGGGGCCCGAAGACCTCCCGGGCGAGCGAGCCCTCCGCCGCCCTGGGGCCGAGCGCGATCACTGCCCCCCGAGGTAGACCCGGGTGATCCCACCCCCCAGGTCCTGGAGGGTGATGCCGATGCTCTGGAGCTTGGACCTGCGCTCGTCCCCGATGCACGGCGGGCAGACGCTGCCCGTGCGCGCGTTCGGCACGGTGTCGGGGCTGGGCAGACCCAGATGCGCGAACGACACCGGGCCCGGAGGCTTGCGAGGAGGCAGCGGAGGGTGGGGCTCCAGCGGCTGGTCGAGGCGCAGATCGGCGGCGATCACCTCGGCCTCGGCGTGCGGCACGGTGAACGACAGCAGGTAGCTGTCCGCGTCCCAACCGTCCACTCCGGCCCCTCTCACGTCCTGTGCATCCGCCGGAATCTGCACGCGCAGGTACGCGGCGGCCTCCTTGCCGCCCACGCCCTCCAGCCATCGCGGGGCAACAGCCCGGTTGTCCTTCGGCTCCGGCACCCACCCCACGGCGATCCCCGCCCCCGCGACGGCCAGGGCCACGACCGCGGCGGCCACCACCGCGCGTTTCACCGGTTCTCCTCCTCGCCTCGGGAGGGGTCGCTGCGCGTCCCGTGGCGCCCCCCGTCCGCAGGCGGCTCCACGCCTGCATCGGGCGCACCGAAGTCGTACTTCTGTACGGAACTCGTGCCTCGCATGTCGAACTCCTGGGCCAGCCGACGGTGTGGAGCCGCGCCATCTCCTTGTCCTCGATCACCACGGGACCGATCGGGGTCGATTTGATGTTGTCCCAGTTGTACCGGTCGTAGATGTTGACCGTGTAGTCCATGCTGATCCTCGGCTTTCCGTCGGCACCCGGAACGACGGACACATCGCCGGAGAGAACCCGCTGACGGCCGCCGACGCCCAGATACCAGTCCCGGTTCCTGAAGTTCGGGCCCGGTTCGAGCGGGGGGCCGGGGGCCCGGTACTCCACGGGGATCGAGACGGGTACGCCACCGGACTTCTCGAAGGCGGCCAGAGCCTCTTGCTTCCACTTGTCCTGATTCTTCTGGATGTCCCTGTGGACATCCGCCCGCATCCCGGCGTCTTCCCTCAGTGCCCGGTCGATGTCGAGTTCGAGGGGTGTGCCGGTGCCTTCCAGGTAGTGGGCCAGGTTGCGTGAAGCCACGGTATTCCCGATGAAGTCGCCGCTGGCCATGATCATCTGCGCTTTGTCGAGCAGGTACATGTCGTGCAGGCCCGGCTCCTCGACGCCGAAGGGACCCGCACCCTTGTCCGGGGCGCTCCACTGGTACGCCGGGTCAAGGATGCCGGCCTTGCGGAGCTCGTCCCCCCGCTCCTGCAGGAGGATGGCCCGCGTCACCGGGTCCAGGCTGCGCCACCAGTCGCCTACCTTCGCCCGGTCCTTGGGCATGCTTTCAGCCTTGACGGCCTCCTGGAGGGAGGGGTACGGGCGCCTGCCGTTGAACCCGTTGAAGGTTCCGTCGCGGAAGTCGGCATCTGTCACCGCGTCGACCAGGGCGAGCTTGACGCCTCGGTCCGCCTCGTCGAAGGCGGCGACGGCGTCGTGCATGTGGCGCGCCCAGGACCGTTCCACCTCGGGGAGGTCCGGGTCGTGTCTGAGCGCCTGGGCCTCGGCGCCGTCGACCTTGGAGAAGTCGAAGGTAACGTTTCCTCCCTCGCTTACCTTCATGCCGGCAGCCACGGCGTCCCCGACGGCCGACTCCACCTTCCGCCGCAAGTCGGTGAAGAGGGCGAACGCGTCGCGCAGCAGAGCCGCGACTGCGCGCGCCTCGGACTCGGCATTGGCGTACTCGTGGCGCGTCACCGCGAAGTTGGCAATCCCGACCTGCTGCGCCTGGCCCAACCACATGCCGTTCTTCCCGATGGACGCGACTTTCTCCCCGTAGACCTTTTCGATCTTCTTCAGTTCGCCCGCCATCTCCTCCCAGGCAGTGGCAGCGGTGGTCAGCGCGCCGAAGTCAGTGGCCATGACCTCGCGGTAAGTCAGCATGTGCCCCGTTTCTGCTGGTTGTTCAGCACATCCTACGCAGGGCCGCGATCACGCGCCGCCGCCTTTCACGGCGGGCTCTGACGCGGGTCAGGACGTCGTGGGAGCAGGTGGCAGGCGACCATGACCTGCGGGGTAATCGCGGCTGCAGGCGGTGCCGGGTAGGTTTCGGGCACCGCCCACGCCCCCGCGACCAGGAGTCCGACCATGCCCGCATTCGGCTTCGCCCATCTCCGTGGCCGCCGCCACCACTCCGACGTCCTCGAGTACCTGGAGCGCATCCAGGCGACCCTCGACCCCTTCGGCGGCCGCTTCGTCATCCACGGGCCGCCGGCCGAGGTCCTGGAGGGCGACTGGCCCGGCAGCATGGTGCTGATCGAGTTCCCCGGCCGGGCCGAGGCCCGCGCCTGGTACGACTCCCCCGCCTACCGGGCCATCCTGCGGCTGCGCACCGACCACGTCGAAGGCGATGTGCTGCTGATCGACGGCGTCGGCCCGGACTACGACCCCACCGAGCGGGCCCGCACCCTGCGCGCCGAGGCCGAACGGGCGGGGGAACCGGCCGCGTAGCGGCGGCCGTCATCACCGGGCCTCAGGCTGGCGCCGCGGCCTCCTTCGCCGCGGCGCCGGGCCGGGCCGCGCCCGCGTACCCGCGGCGCCGGGCCCAGGCCACGGCCGGCGGGGCGGCCAGGCCCGTCACGGCGAACAGTGCGCCCACCACGTACCAGCCGGGCCGCCCCCAGGTGATGCACAGGGAGATCAGCAGGGCCGGCCCGACCGCTTCGGCGAGGCCGGCGCCGAGGCCGAAGACCCCGAGGTACTGCCCGGTGGCGTGCCGCGGGGCCAGAGCGAAGGAGATCTCGAACCCGGCGGCGGAGTGCCACAGTTCGCCGAGGGTGTGGACGGCGACGGCGGCGAGTAGCAGCGCCGCCGCGGCCCAGGCCGGGACCCCGGCGGACAGGGAGATCAGCACGCAGGCGGCGAGGAAGGCGACGCCGGAGCGGCGGTAGGCGAGGGCGCCCGCCGCCGGGGTGTCGATGCTGCGGCTGGCCCGTACCTGGCAGGTGACGACCAGGACGGTGTTCAGGAGCATGGTCCCCGAGATCAGCCAAGGCGGCGCGTCCGTGGCGGCGACCAGCCACAGCGGGACGGCGACGGTGAGCACCTTGAACTGGATGGCCATGATGCCGTCCAGCACGGTGAGGGCGAGGTAGGGCCGGTCACGCAGCGCGATCCAGCGCGGGCCGTCGGCGGCCGGTTCGGGCGCGACGGGCCGCAGGCGCAGCACGATCACCGCCGAGGCCGCGAAGGCGAGGGCATTGCCGATGACGAGGAGGCGGTACGCGTTCTGCGTGCCGGCCTGCACCGCCCAGCCGGCCAGCACGGCGCCGAGGGAGATGCCGATGTTGGTCACGGCACGCAGGTAGGCACGGAACTCCTGCGGCCGCTCGCCCCCGTGGTGGCGGATGATCGGGCTGCGCGCCGCGAGCCCCGCACCCTTCGCCGCGGTGGCCGCGCAGACGGCGGCCACGAACGGCCAGAAGCCGTCCGCCAGCAGGAAGCCGGCCGTGGCGAACGCCTGGACCACGAGCGTGGCGGCGTACACGCCGCGGGCCCCGCGCCGGTCCGCGAGGTGGCCGGCGGCGATGCCGACCGCGAGGGCGAGGATGCCGGCGATGCCGAGCCCGAGGCCGACCTGGGCCGCCGGGAGCCGGACGGCCTCGGTGAAGTAGAGGACGCCCGCGGTCAGGTAGAGGCCGCTGCCGACGGTGTAGACGAAGTTCGAGGCGGCGATGGTGCGCTGCGGTCCGGACTCCGGCAGCAGGTGGGGCATGGTGCGCTCCGTATCCTGACAGGACTGACGGTAAGGGGCGTGGGTCGAGGGCTGCGGTTACAACTACCGCCATTGGATTGCACGTTGATGGCAATTGCAAGAGGAGTGCAACAAGGTCGGTGCCGCGGGCCCCGGTTGCTCTCCTCAGCCCGTGAGGACCTGCCCGACGAGGTGGAAGTTCAGGCCGATCACCAGGGCCGCGACCACCGAGGCCGCCGCGGTAAGCAGGGGTCGGTTGGCCAGCGGGCCCATGACCCTACGGTCGGGGGTCAGCAGGATCAGCGGTACGAGGGCGAAGGCGAGGGCCGCGCCCCGGCCCAGCGTGGCGCCGATGCCGGTGTGGACGTCGTCGATGGTGTCGGCGGGCCGGCCCGAGGGGTGGAAGAGCCGCGCGGCGATGACGAGCATGGCGGCGTGGGCGACACCGGCCGGCCCGAGCCCCACCATGGCGCCGCGGCGCACGGAGTGGACGAGCGAGCGCCGCTCGTCCACGGCGCCGGCCGGTCCCGCCAGCCCGGCAGGACCCCCCGGCCCCCGCGTGTGCGCACTGGTGAGGCTGGAGTGCAGGTAGATCACGTGGGGCATGGCGGTGGCCCCGAGGATCCCGGTGGCGAGCAGGACGCTCTCGGACCCCGAGAAGCGGGGTACGGCGCCGCCGGCGGGGACACCGGCACCGCGCAGGACCCGCAGGCCACCCACCGCCGCCTGGTGGAACCGGGCCTGGCCAGGGAGACCCCCGGCGGCCGGCTGGCGCCCGTGGGTCCGCCGCCGTTCCGCAGCGGTCAGCCGAGGGCCTGCGCGTGGAGAGCGTGCGCCATGGGAGACGACCCGTCGGTGACGAAGGAGCGGATCTGGGCCAGGTAGGCGTCGCGGTCGATCCGGCCGTCGCCGTCCTCGTCCAGCGCATCGAAGGCCGCACGGGCGTTGTCGACGGGATTGCCCAGGGCGTGCCGCAGCCGGGTGAACTCCGCCCGGTCGAGATGTCCGTCGCCGTCGGTGTCGGCCAGGTCGAACAGCGATCCCAGAGCCGGCCTGCACACCTCGTCGAAGGCCTCCGCGCCCGCCCACGCCTCGTACTCCGCGAAGGTCACCCGTCCGTCCTGGTCCGAGTCCATCGACGCGAACACCCGCTCGTGCGCGGTGCGCGCCGAGGACAGCAGCGGGGCGTGGCCGGCCCGGCCCAGTGCCTGCGCCGCGCGTTCGGGCCGGGCAAGGTACTCCTGGCGGGAGATGACCCCGTCCCCGTCGACGTCCAGCATCGAGAAGATGTGTCGCTTGGCCGCGATGGCGTCCACCCGGACCCTCATTCCTGCGCGAAGCCGAAGAAGCAGCGGGCACCGCTCCCACCGTGGGAACGATCACCTCGGCACCAGGTCACCGGCGCTGCGTGCAGTCCGGTGGGACCGACCACCGCATCGAGGCCGCGGCCGCGGGAACGGGCCCGGTCAGCCGGTGGCGAGGGCGTCCTCGACGGCGTCCATGAAGGCCGGGTCCAGCATGGTGCGGACGGCGGTGTCGCGGGCCGGGTCCAGGCCGGTGTCGTGGCAGGCCGTGCTCAGGAGGTAGCGGCCCAGGACCGGGTGGGTGGTGAAGGCCCATTCGCCGCTGCCGGCCGGGGTTCCGTCGGGGGCGATCAGGCCCCCGCTCTCCAGGCCGAAGCCGAACTCCGTGAAGCCGAGCTGGAGTCCCTGGCCGAGGGCCTTGGTGTAGGCCTCCTTCAGGGTCCACAGGCGCAGCAGTTCGGAGGCCTGGCGGTCCTGGGACATCCGTTCCAGCTCCTCGTGCTCGGCCGGGGTGCACATGTGGCCGCGCAGCAGCTCGAAGGACATCCGCCGGTCGGCCGGCTCCACGTCGACGCCGATCCGGCCGGTGCGGCTGACGCCGACCGCGATCAGGTCGTCGGTGTGGCTCAGGCTGATGTCGATCTGGTCCAGGCCGCGGATGAACGGCCGCCCGCCCAGCTTGTACGCAAGGTCGAACCCGGCCGGGTCGGTGCGCAGCGCGGCCGCCGCCGTGTACTTGATGATCATCCGGGAGGTGACGAAGCGGTAGCGGATCGCCGCGTCCGCGGTGCCGCGGTAGCGCTGCCAGTCCCGGCCCAGCAGGGGGCGCAGGCCCGGTTCGGCCAGGGCCGCGGGCAGCCATTCGCCCCAGGTCGCGTACACCACGGCGCTGCCGCGCCGGTCGAGGCCCCGGTGCACCTCGTCCCACGGTCCGTGCGGGCCGGCGACGTGGACGGGCGGGGCGATGCGCGGCTCGTCCGCGGGCGCGGTGCGCCGGTCCGGCGTGGTCTGCGTGGGCGGCATGGGGTGGTCCTCCTGTGGGGTCGTCGGGATCTGCGGCTGCGCCCGGCGGTGTGTCAGTGCGCGAGCCGCAGGCCGTCGAGGTCGCACGAGCGGCCGTCCTCGTAGCGGCCGACCAGCTCACGCAGCACCCGGTCGAGGACGCCGTCGGGCAGCTCGGGCACCGCGATGCCCATGCGGCGGCCGAGCCGGGTCAGGGCGAGGACCGCCCAGGCCGGGTCGGCGAGGAAGGGGTCGGCACCGTCGGCGCCGTGTTGGGCTTCCCATACGCCGAGCACGGCGGCCGCGGCGAGGAGGAGGGCGTAGCGGTCGCTGAGGACGACGACGGCGGGGTCGGTGAGCGCTTCACGGCCGTCCGGGATCCGGCGGCACCGGGCGCGCAGGCCGCGCAGTTCGCCGACGAACGTCTCGGCGAGCTCGGCGAGGACGGCCCTGTCGCCGCCGGCGGCGGACCGGTGGTCGGCGAGGCGGGCGGCGGAGCCGATGAGCGAGGCGGAGAGGAAGTCGTCGCCGCTGGCGATTCCGAGCAGCCGGTAGTCCAGGGACGGCAGGGCCGCGCCGCCGGAGAACAACTCGGCCGGCGGCTCCTCGGCGCGGAACCAGGACCGCTCGGCGAGGCTGCGCAGCTGCGGGACGATGACGGCCTGGCAGGCGGCCGTGCCGGTGTGCCCGAGGCCCGCAACCGGCAGGTCGCGCACCAGCTTGTCGAGGGAGCCGTACTGGGGGCTGCCGTGCTCGTAGCCGTGCGAGCCGAGGACGGAGGCCAGCGCTTCGAGGTCCTCGCGCAGCAGGTCCGGTACGACGTACTTCACGGCGGCGGCCAGGACGTGGGCGCGCTCGGGCAGCAGGCTCAGCGAGCGCAGCGCGACGGTGGCCATGCTGTCGCAGGCCAGCAGATCGGCGAAGACCCCGGTGAGCGGCTTGTGCCAACGTCGGACGGTGCGGCCGCCGCGGCCCGGGGAGACCGCGCGGACGGCGGAGTGCAGGACGGTGTCGGCGGCCGAGACGGCCAGGGCCGGGATCAGGCAGCGGTTGACCTGGAAGGTGCGCAGCGCGAGCGCCACGCCCTCGCCGGGCCGGCCCACCAGGGCGGAGGAGGGCACGGGCAGGCCGGTGAACTCCAGTCCGGAGAACAGCCCGCCGCGCATGCCGGGGGTGGGCACGCGGGGCAGCCGGGCGACGGTGCCGGCGGGCAGCTCGTCGGGGCGCAGCAGGAGCACGGAGTGGCTGCGCGGGCCGCGTTCGGGGGCGGTGCGGGCCCAGACGACCCAGGCGCCGGAGCGGTCCGCGTTCATGATGACGTCCTTGCGCCCGCTGAGCGTGTACCCGGCGGCTCCGGGGGCGGAAGCGGCGTTGAACTCGTCCCGCAGGATGGCGTTCGCGTGCGCGACCTCGTGGTGGACGATCGAGGCCCGGCCGCCACCGAGGAGCAGCGCGGCGGTGTCGGCGCGCTGCCGCTCGGTGCCGGCCGCCCAGACGGCGGCGGTGCCGAAGAGCGAGGTGATGCCGTAGCCGAAGCCGAGGGCGACGTCGCGGCGGAAGACCGGGCGCAGGACCTTGGCGAGCAGGTCGGCGCGGGTGAGGCGGCCGCCGAACTCGGCGGGTACGAACTCGGCGCCCAGGCCGGTCTCGGTGAGCAGCTGCTCGGTCGCCGCGGGCGGCTCGCGCCGGGCGTCGGCGGCGATCAGGGCGGCGAGGCCGTGCGGGTTGGCCGGGTCGAGGGGGGCGCCGAGGAGCGCGTCGAGCTGTCCCGCGCGGGCGAGGGCGGCGTCGTGCTCGGCGTCCCGGGCGGGGGCCGCGGTGGTGCCGGCGGCCCGGCCGGTGAGGGTCTGGGTCTGGTTCTGGGTCTCGGTGAGGGTGGCCATGGTGGCGTGGATCAGCTCCTTCGTCACAGGGCGCGGGCCGGGCCGTACGGACGTTCAGCGTCGGGGCGCGTGCTCGACGTCCGCTCGAGCCCCCCTCGAACTCCGGCCGGGGAGCGCCGCACGCACGGCTCAAGGCCGGTTCGAAGGCGGCCCCATCACGGGAGCGGACACTGCCCTTTGGGCCGTGGGCCCGTGGGCCCGTAGGCGGGACAGGCACTGGACTCTCACAGGGAGGGCGCGATGAGCGCGACGACCGCGGCGGCCGGCACATGGGTGCGCCGGTTCCATCCGGCACCGGAGGCACCCGTACGGCTGATGTGCCTGCCGCACTCGGGCGGCTCGGCCAGCTACTTCCACCCGCTGTCGCGGGCGCTGTCACCCGCGCTGGACGTGGTCACGGTGCAGTACCCGGGGCGGGGGGACCGGCGCGCGGAGCCGTTCGTCACGGACGTACGGGAGATGGCCGACCGGCTCTTCGCGGAGCTGCAGGGGTGGGACGACCACCGCCCGCTGGCCCTGTTCGGGCACAGCCTCGGCGCGACGGTCGGCTTCGAGCTGGCGCTGCGGCTGGAGGCGGCGGGGACCGCGCCGCTCGCGTTGTTCGCGTCGAGCCGGCGGGCGCCGTCGACGCACCGGGAGGGCGAGTACGCGAACATCGAGGACGACGACTGGGTGCTGTCGACGGTGAAGGAACTGGGCGGCACGCCGCAGGAGCTGCTCGTCGACGAGAAGCTGCTGCGGATGAACCTGCCGGTGCTGCGGGCGGACTACCGGGCGGCGCAGGGGTACCGGTACCGGCCGGGGCCGGCGCTGGCCTGCCCGGTGGTGGCGATGATCGGCCAGACCGACTCGAAGGTCTCCCTCCAGGAGGCGGCGGCGTGGCGCACGCACACCACCGCGGAAACCACGTTCCACTGGTTCCCGGGCGGCCACTTCTACCTCAACACCCAGGTCCCGGAGGTGGCGACCCTGCTGCGCACCCACCTCCTACCACCCACCGCCGGGTAGGGGCCGCTCCCCCGGCCCGCCTGCATGCGCGGCGAGAGGCCCGCAACTCCAGCCCCGCCGGCGTGTGAGGCCGGGGATCCGGGTCAGCGCCGCGGGAAACCCGGCTCCGCCGGGCACCGGGCTCCGCCCGGACCTGCGCCTCAAACGCCGGCGAGGCTGGAGTTTGCCGGCCTCCGGGTACGGGGCCGGCGGAACCGGATATGCCGGGCCCGCCCACCGGTCGACCACTCGAGGCACAGGACCACCCGTTCCGGCCCCGCCGGCGAATCAGGCGCGGGGGCTGGGCCGGGGTCCAGGGTCAGCGGGTGGCCGTGTGGAGAGCGAGCGGCAGGGTCGCCGGGGTCGGGGCCACCGCGATCCGGGGTGGGGGCCAGCCGTGGGCGGCGAGGCGGTGGGCCATCTCGTAGGCGAGTTCGCCGCCGCCCGAGACGCAGCTGAGCAGGAGGGGTTCGCCGACGGCGAGCAGGGGCCGCAGCGCCGCGAGGCACGTCGGCGCGTCGGCGGCACCCCGCACCGTGACCAGGGCCTGCGGCCCCCGCCAGGCCGCCGCGAGTCCGTCGTGGCAGTCGGCCTGGGCTCCGACCCCGGCCCCGGCGGCGTCCGGCGGCGCAAGGAGCACGATCGTCCCGGCGTCGGGGCGGGTGGCCGGGCGGAGCACGACCACGGTGGCGGCCTCCGGCCGGGGCCGGGCGGACCCCGCCTCGGGCAGCAGGGACAGGTAGTCCCGCGCCGGCGCCGAGCCGTCCCCGCTGCACGGGAGTTCCCGCAGCAGCAGCGCGGCCTGCGCAAGGGCCGACCCCGCCTCCGCATTGCCGATCCGCGACCGGTCGTTGACGGCCGTCAGGACCAGGCCGCCCTCGCAGTCGTGGTGGGCCCGTACGCTCAGCGGCACCGGCGTGTACGCGTCCACCGCCTGCGGCCGCCCGAGGTGCACGCCCTCCTCGGCGAGCTCCTCCTCCAGGGCCGCCGCCGGCCCGTCCGGCGGGTCGAACGACACCACCGACTCCGTGAGTTCCTCGTGCGCCCCGCGCCCGCTCCACGCGTGGATCTGCCCTTGCGACACCCACTCGTACGCCGACGCGCCCAGCATCCGCTCCCCCAGCTCCGCCAGCAGCTCCGCCACCGGCGCGGCCGGGTCGACGCGTACGTGCAGCGGCAGCGGGCCCTGGAGCGGGGCGGGCATGCCGGCCGCACCCTCCAGCGCGATGCCGCGCCCGGAGACGCCGACGGCGAAGGCGACGGGGGCGGGGCGGGAGCCCGAGCCGGTCGCGCGGTGCAGCAGCAGCGCCCAGGCCGCGCCGAGAGCGGTGCTCTCGGCGGCGCCCAGTTCCGCGGCCCAACGCCGCAGCCGTACCGCCTCGTCGGGGGTCAGCCGGTGGCGGGTCCGGCCGTGGCCCCGGTGGGTCGGCCCGTCCCCGGCCGGCGCGCCGACCGCGGGCGGCACGGGCAGCGTGCGCGAACCGGGCGGCGGCGCGGCCCCGGCCCAGTAGGCGCGGGGCGCGGTGTCGTCCTGCCCGGCGAGCCAGCGCAGGTGGTCCCGTACGTCGGGACGCCGCTCCCCGCCCCGGGCCCGCCCCGCGGCCAGGTACGCGCGGTGGAAGGCGCGCAGCAGCAGCCGTACGCTGCGGCCGTCGAGCAGGGCGTGGTGGTAGGTCAGGATGACCCGGGTCGGCCCGGCGGGCCCGGCCTGTTCGTCGAGCAGGGCGATCCGCAGCGGGGCGGGGCGGTGCAGGTCGAAGGGGCGCAGGCGTTCGCCGACGAGGAGGGAGTGCCAGTCGGCGGATCCGTACGGGTGCCGGACGAGTTCCGGTTCGGCGTGCGGATGGACGACGACGTGCGGTCCGTCGCCGCCGGGGGCGAGCGCGGCGCGCAGCACGGGCTCCCGGTCGTGGACGGCCTGCCAGGCCTCGTGGAAGCGGCGGGTGTCCAGCGGCCCGTACCAGCGCCAGTGGAGCTGCTCGACGTGCAGGGCGGCACCGGGCCGGGCGGCAAGGGCGTCGAGCAGCACCTCCCGCTGCCGCGCCCCGACGGGCAACGAGGGCAGGGCCTCTGCGGCGCCCCCCGTACGGCCCGGCCCGACCCCACGGTCGCTGCCGACGGCACACGCTCCCCCGGCCGGGCGTACCGGGCCGACCGAGGCCGCCGGGGCGGCCGCCTCGGCCTGGCGGGCCGTGTCGCCCCCGTCGGACCCGTAGCCCGCAGCGGTCGCGGTGGCCGTGGTGGCCGTTCGGGGCGCCCGGGCCGCCCGGGACCGGCCCCCGGCGTCGGCCCCACCGGACGCGGACGCCGCTGCGCCCGTCAGGAGGTCGGCCAGTGTGCCCGGGTGGGGGTGGTCCGGCGGGAGGTGCAGGGTGTGGTGCGTGGGGGTGTGCCGGGTCAGCGGGTACGGCGGCAGGGCCGCCAGGGCCGACTGCTCCAGCGGGCCGTGGAGGTGGAGAACCGGCTCCGGGCCGGGGGCGATGACCACGGTGACGGCGACAGCAGAGGCAGCGGTGGTCATCTCTCCCCCGTTCGGCATCGGACTCCGACTCCAAAGGGGACGAGTATGCATGGCGTGGCCACGTATCGCTGACGGGCCGCTGACGCGCCGCCGGTGCCGCGGCACAGCCCCGCCGGAGCGGCGTGGGTGCTCCGGCGGGGCCCCGGACCGCGGTCGCGGCCCCGGCACCTCCCGGGCCGCGACAAGCGACCCGGACCTCCCAGGCCGCAGCAAGCGGCCCAGCTCTTCCCGGGCCACAGGACGCGCCCCGACACCTCCCGGCCGCAGCCGGCGACCCCGGCACGTCCCGCGCCGCCGCAAGCAACCCGCCACCACCCGATCCGCGGCACGCGACCCGGCGGCGGCTCCCGCGCTCACAGCATGCGGACGGCGTTCTCCGCGTGCCGTTTGGCGAGTTCGAGGGTGGCCGTGCTGTTGCGGCCCAGCGCACCCCGTACGTACGCGCGGGCCTCGGACACGGTGGTTCCCGCGCCCAGCACCCGTTCGACGGCCTCCTCGCGCAGCAGGACGCTGTGCTGCGAGACCACCGTGACGCCGGTCTCGTCGGGGATGACGGACCATTCGCCGGTGTGCGCCGCCATCAGCGCGGGCGTCGCGGTCTGCTTGTAGACGATGCGGCCGGCGTGCGGGAAGCAGACCCGCACCGACTCGGTGGTGTGCGCGGCGCCGTCCGCGGTCAGCGTGTCCATGCTCATGCGCTGCACCCCGGGTTCGTCCTCGGTGACGTCGAGCCGCGCGACGTGCGGGATCAGCCGCGGCCAGTCGGCCACGTCGTAGAGGAAGCCGTAGACCAGCTCCGCCGGACCGTCGACCCGTACCGCGTCCTCGAAGCTCAGCAGCAGCTCGTCCAGGCGGGTCCACTGCTCGGCGGTCTCCTTCAGCCGGTCGAGCTCGGCACGGCTGTTGTCGTCGGTGGCCCGCCGCACCCAGGCGACGTCCTGCGGCCGGTCCCCGGCGACGGTGAAGTCGTGCTCCAGCACCAGCCGACATCGGTCGGCGCCGCGCGGCTCCACGCTCCAGCTGCCGCCCATCGCCGTGGTGGGGGCGGCCGGCAGCTCGTGCCGGAAGTCGATGCGCCGGGCGCCCGCGTCGAGGGTGCGGCGCGACAGCCAGGACCTGACGGTGCCGTTCGCGGTGGCCCACATGTGGAACCGGTCCTGGACCCCGTCGAAGTCGAGCCGTTCCACGTGGATGCTCGCGGGGACGAACAACGGCCACTGGGTCGTGTCCGCCACCAGTCCGTAGACCACGCCGGCCGGCGCTGCGACGTCCACGGCGTACGACGTCCGGTGCACTCGCTGGACCGCCATCACACACCTCCCTCACTGGTCATCCAGAGTCTGTCCGAGCCTGGTGGAGCGCCGTTCGAGCGGAGCCGGAGCCGCGGTGGACGGATGGCCGCCCTCACCGGGACCCGACCGCCGTCTCCGCGTACCGCTTGGCGTACGCCATGGTGGCGGTGCTGTTGCGGCCCAGCGCGTCGCGGACGTACGTACGGGCCGCGGCCAGGTCGGCGGTCGGGCCCAGGATCCGGGTGACCGCGTCGGGGCGCAGGACCACGCCGTGCCGGGAGGTGACCGTCGAGCGTCGGGCGTCGCCGGTGACCGTCCAGGCGCCGGTGTGCGCGCTCATCAGGGCGGGCGTGCGGGTCTGCTTGTAGACGATGCGGCCGGCCTCGGGGAAGCAGACCCGCACCGACTCGGTGGTGTGCGCGGAGCCGTCCGCGGCCACCGTGTCCATGCTGATGCGCTGCACGCCGGGCAGGTCGCCCTCCTCGGCCAGGTCCAGCCGGGCGACGTGCGGCAGCAGTTCGGGCCACCGCTCGGCCCGCTCCAGGAACGCGTACACCAGCTGCGGCGGGGCGTCGACCCGTACCGTGTCCTCGAAGGTCATGACCAGCTGGTCCATGTGGGCCCACCGGCCGGCGATCCGGGCCAGGTTGCCGAGCTCGGCGCGGCTGTTGGTGTCGGTGGCCCGCTCGACCCAGGCCACGTCCTCGGGCCGGTCGCCGACGACGCGGAAGTCGTGCAGCAGGGTCAGCCGGCAGCGTTCGCCGCCGAGCGGCTCGACGGTCCAGGTGCCGGTCATCTCGCGCAGCGGGGCCGCCGCGATCTCCTGGCGGAACTCGATCCGCCGGGCGCCGGCGTCCAGGACGCGGCGCGAGGTCCAGGACTTGACCTGCCCGCCCGCGGTGGCCCACATCCGCAGCCGCTCCTCGGTGCCGTCGAAGGCGAGGCGTTCGACGTACACGTTGGGCGGGAAGAACAGCGGCCACTGCACGGGGTCCGCGATCAGCCCGTAGACCACGCCGGCGGGCGCGTCGACCTCGGTCTCGTGCACCGTACGGTGCATCTGCTCGGCCGCCATCAGAAGTTGCCCAGTCCGCCGCAGACGTTGAGCGCCTGTGCGGTGACGGCCGCGGCGAGGTCGGTGGTCAGGTAGCCGACCATGGCCGCGACCTCCTCGGGGGTGGCGTAGCGCCCCAGCGGGATCTTCGCCTCGAACTGCTCCTGCACGTCCTCGGTGGTGGTGCCCCAGGCGGCGGCGTACCCGGCGCGGACGCGCTCGGCCATCGGGGTCTCGACGTAGCCGGGGCAGACGGCGTTGACGGTGATGCCGGTCGGGGCGAGCTCCTTGCCGAGGGCCTTGGTGAAGCCGACGACGGCGTGCTTGGAGGCCGAGTAGGGGGCGCCGAGCAGGACGCCCTGCTTGCCGGCCGTGGAGGCGATGTTGATGATGCGGCCCCAGGAGGCGCCTTCGAGGCCGCCGTTCTTCAGGACCTCCCGGGTGAGCAGGAAGACGCTGTTGAGGTTGGTGTCGATGACGTCGTACCAGAGCTCGTCGGGTATGTCGGCGGTCGGGCCGCCGCCGCTGCGCCCGGCGTTGTTGACGAGGACGGAGACCGGTCCGTACTCCTCGACGGCCGCGGCGACCAGGGCGGCGACGGACTCCCGGGAGCGGACGTCGGCGGCGGTGCCCTCGACGTCGAGGCCCTCGGCGCGCAGGTCCTGGACGGTCTGCTTGACGGAGTCGGCGGTCCGCGCGCACAGGAACACCCGGTGGCCGCGCCGGCCCAGGTCGCGGGCGACGGCGAGCCCGATGCCGCTGGTGCCGCCGGTGACCAGGGCGACCGGCTGCGGCGGCGAGGCCGGCCAGGCCGGGGCCGCCGGTCTCGACGCGGACGCCGGCGCGGACGCCGACGCCGTCCCGGTCGCCGAAGCCGACGGTGCCGCTGACGGTGCTGTCATCGCTGACCCTCCAGGACTCGTGGTGTGGTTTCGACCGTGTCCCGGACCTCTGGAGAGCCGCCGGAAGTCTGCTTGAGGACCGGTGCCGGGACCGGGACCGGGGCCGGGGCCGCCGAGCGCGGGCGCAGGCAGTGCACGGTGGCGAGCCGGCCCAGCGGGGCGATGGCCCGCTCCAGCTCGCGCCAGCTCAGCGTCGGCCCGCCGGCTGCGAGGTAGCCGTCGGGCCGGATCAGCACCCAGCCCCCGGGGCCCAGTCCCAGCGAGCGGCGCAGCAGCCCGGCCGGGTCGGCCAGCGGGGCGGGGCCGCCGCCGATGCCGTCGCCGAGGGTGCGCACCGAGAGCCAGTCGCCGTGCTCGGCGGCCGAGGCGCGGGCCACCCGCAGCGCCTCGCCCGGGCCGGCCGCCGCCCACAGCAGCGACCAGCGGGTGTCGCGGAGTTCGGCGCGCAGCGCCACCGAGCCCGGGTCGTCGGGGTGCCGGGCCGCGGCCGCCGCGGCCCGGGTGCCCGCGGGGAGCGCCGGCCCCTTGCCGGGAGTGGTCAGGGGGCTGTCCGGGTAGGCCAGGCGCAGCCCGGACATCCCTCCCAGGACCTTGCGCTGGATGGCCCGGCGCAGCGGCGGGACGGCCCGGACGAGGGAGAAGACCACCGGCAGCGCCACGCCGGCCAGCCGGTTCTTGAACTGCACGAGGAAGGTGGCCTTGCGGGTCGAGCCGAGCAGCGCCCGCCCGACCGGGACCCGTTCGAGCCCGTAGGTGGCGAGGAGCTCCTGCCCGGCCTGGCCGTGGTCGACCATGGCGAGCTTCCAGCCCAGGTTGTACGCCTCCTGGATGCCGGTGTTCATGCCCTGGCCGGAGGCGGGGCTGTGGACGTGGGCGGCGTCGCCCGCGACGAAGCAGCGGCCCTCGCGCATGCGGGGCACCATGCGCTGCTGGAAGGTGAACACCGAGTTCCACGACGGCGGTCCGACCCGCACGGGCCGGCCGAGGCCCGCGCTGAGCTTCGCGGAGAACCGGCGGGCGACGTCCTCGGCGTCGGCGGACTCGCCGGGGCGGCGGTCGGGTGCGGTGTCGAGGAGCCGCCAGCGGCCGTCCTCGCGGTACGGGACCATCATCAGGGCCTGGCCGCCGGTGTGCGCCCAGTAGATGGTGTCGGGCGGCAGGTCGGTGTCGACCTCGGCGTCGGCGAGCTCCCAGGTGTCGCGGGACTCGCCGATCAGCGGCAGCCCGAGTTCCTTGCGTACGGTGCTGTGGCCGCCGTCGCAGCCCACGAGCCAGGGGACCGCGTACTCCTCGGCGGTGCCGTCGGCGTGCTCCAGGAGGGCCGTGGCGCCGGCCGCGTCCTGGGTGAGGCCGGTCAGCCGCACGCCCCACTCGATGCGGACGCCGAGCCGGGCGACGGCCTCGCGCAGCAGCTCCTCGGTGCGGGTCTGCTCGATGACGACGGTGTACGGGAAGCGGGTGGGCATCGAGGCGTAGTCGGCTTCGAGGCGGACGAGCCGGTGGCCGCCGGCGTACATGGTGAAGGCGCGGTTCTTGCGGCCCGCGGCGAGCACCCCGTCGATCACGCCCATCTGGTCGAAGGTCTCCAGCGTGCGCGGGTGTACGGCCACGGCGCGGCTGGTGGCGGCCGGTCCGGGCGCGGCGTCGACGAGGCGGACGCGCAGGCCTCGGCGGGCGAGTTCGTGCGCGGCGGTCAGGCCGACGGGGCCGGCGCCCACCACGAGCACCCGGGCGGCCCGGCCCCGCGTCGTCGGTGTGCCGGAGAAGGTCCGCATGGAGGTGGCTCCTCTGATCGGTCGGTCGTGGGTCAGGTGCGCAGCAGGTCAGGTCAGGCAGGTCAGGTCAGGCAGGTCAGGTCACAGGGCCGCTTCGGCCGCCGCGCGCCGGCGGATGTCCCGGCGCAGGGCAGCGCGTTCGGGCTTGCCGACGTGGTTGCGCGGGACCGCGCCGAGGACCTCGACGCGGCGGATCTGCTCGGCTTCGGTGAGCCGCTCGCCCGCGCCCTCGACGATGGAGTCGATCCGGTCGAGGAGTCCGGGGGCGGTGGGGTCGCGCAGGACGAGCCCGAGCCATACGACGGACCCGTGCACGGGGTCGGGCCAGCCGCTGACGATGCAGTCGGCGACCCGCGGGTCGGCGCGGACGACCTCTTCGACGGTGCTGGGCGAGACGAGCTCGTTGTCGTACTTGAAGACGTCGCCGAGGCGGTCCACGAGGAACAGCACGCCGTCCTCGTTGCGGTAGCCGACGTCCCCGGTGGAGAACCAGCCGTCGGCGTCGATGCGCGGCGGCTCGGTGTCGTCGAGGTAGCCGGCCATCACCTGCGGCCCGCGGACCTGCACCTCGCCGGTGGCGTACACGTCCAGCGGGGTGCGCGTGTCCAGGTGGACGATGCGGCACTCGGTGCCGGGCACGGGCGGGCCCACCGACCCGGCCTTGGGCCGGCGCGGGTCCTGGCAGTGGGAGAGCGGGGACAGCTCCGCCATCCCGTAGCCCTGGACGACGGGCACGCCGAGGCGCTCGGACAGCGCCCGGGCGGCGCCGGAGGCCAGTGCGGTGCCGCCGGACAGGACGGCGGTCAGGCTGCGGCCGGCCGGGAACGGGCCGGTGATCCGGTCGTCCAGCGCCAGGGCGTGCAGGCGGGCGGGCAGCCCGTAGTAGTGGGTGGCCGACACCTCCGCGGCCAGGGCGAGGGAGGCGATCGGGTCGGGGTCGGGGCACAGCACCTGGCAGGCGCCCGCGTACACCGCCGAGTTGAGGTGCATGACGTGGTAGAGCGGCAGGTGGTTGAGCAGGACCGAGTCGCTGCCGAGCCGGTGGGCGGCGGAGATCTGGGCGGCGTTGGCGACCAGGTTGCGGTGGGTGAGGCGGACGCCCTTGGGTCGGCCGGTGGTGCCGGTCGTGAACTGGATGCACGCGTCGGCGTCCAGGTCGACGGCCTCGGGCAGAGAGCTCCGCTCGGCCGTGCGGTCCAGCACCTCGGCCAGCGGCACGGCGTCGCCGGGGACCACCCCGTCGGGGGCGTCCGTCACCACGACCGTACGCAGGGCGGGCAGCCGGTCGGACAGCTTCAGCAGCAGCTCCGCGGTCGCGGTCGGCACGAACGCCACCTCGACGGCGGCGGCGGTGAAGACGTGGACCAGGCCCGTCTCCTTGAGCAGCGGGTTGACCAGCACGACGGTGTTCCCGCTGCGCACCGTCCCGTAGTAGGCGGCGGCGAAGACGGGGTCGAGGGTGTTGGCGACGCCGACGCGGGCCCCGCGGCGGCCGCAGTCCTCCTCCAGGTGGGCGGCGATCCGGTCGGCCTGGGCGTCGAGCTCGGCAAATGTGACGGTGGACGGGCCGGACCGGCCGGACGGGCCGGTACGCACGGCCCACCCGGCGGGGTCGCGCACGGCGGCGCGGCGCAGCAGGCCGTCCAGCGGGAGGTGCGGATACACGGGTTTCGGCATGGTGCGTCCTCCTGGCTCCCGAAAGGGCGGTCGCGGCTGCGGCACGCTCACCACCGTGGCCAGAAGCGCTTGAGGAGTCTTCGAAGGGTGCTCGATCCGCACCGCAGAAACTGCGGTAACCGAATGGAACGGAGTACCGCCATGACCTCCATGACCACCTTGCCCGCCGCCCCCGCACGGCCGCTCCCCCTCTCGGAGCGCGAGTTCGGCCTCCTGTACGCGGAGGTCCAGCAGTTCTACGCGCACCAGATGCAGCTGTTCGACTCCTTCGAGGCGGAGCGGTGGGCGGGCACGTTCACCGAGAACGCCGTCTTCGACGTGCCGACCCTGCCGGAGCCGGTGCGCGGACGCGCCGCGCTCGCCGCGAACGTGCGGCGGGGCCAGGAGGCGCAGGACAGGAGCGGCGAGCAGCTGCGCCACTGGATCGGCATGCTGGACGTCCAGCCGCAGTCGAACGGCACGCTGCGCACCCGCGCCTACGCCCTCGTGTACATGACGCCGCGCGGCGGGGTGTCCCGGGTGCACCGGGTGTGCGTGATGGAGGACGAGCTGGTCCTGTGCCGCGGCCGCTGGCGCACCAACCACCGCCTGGTAACCCGCGACGACCTCGCATGACCGCCCGGCGGCGGGATCCCCGCTCGCGGGCGCACCGCCCCCGGACCCCCGCGCCTCAAACGCCGGCGGGGCCCGAAAACCCGGGCGCTCCGCGCCGGGTGCGCTCAAACGCCGCGCGGGCTGGAAAACCCAGCCCCGCCGGCACTCAAGGCCCGGCCCCGGGGCGAAGCCCCGGTCTTTCTGCGGGCGGACCCCCGGACTCTGAGCCCCGCCGGCGCTTCAGGCGGGCGGACCGGGCGGAGCCCCAGCCCTTGAGCCCCGCCGGCGTGTGAGGCGCGGGGCCGGGCGGAGCCCGGTTTCGGGAAGGGGCGGGGTGGGGGAAAGCTCCGCGCAGCGGACAACGGCCGGGCGGAGCCTACGGCCGTACAGGTGAACAGACGTACGGGCGGTACGGGTGCCAGGGCTCAGACGGTGGTGCGGTCGGCGAGGACTCGGTTGACCATGTCGAGGTAGCGGCGCGGGGTGTCGGCGTCGTCGAAGTCCTCGCCGTCGAGCACGACGTCGAACTCGCGCTCGATCCAGCCGGTGGCCTGGAGGACGGCGAGGGAGTCGTAGCCGAGCTCGAACCAGTACTGGTCCAGGACGTCGCCGTCGAGGTCGATGCCCTCCTCCTCACCCGCGCACTCGCGCAGGATGCGCTTGAGCTGGTCGAGTTCCAGGCGGTCCCGGTCCATGGCATACCTCTGTTTCGGTCGAGTACGGAGTACGGAGTGAGGAGTGGCCGCGGTCAGGCGGCGGTGCGGACGACCGCCGCCGAGTTGAAGCCGCCGCGGCCGCGGGCCAGGACCAGCGCCGTGCGCAGCCGGATCCCGGTTCGGGGCGCGCCGGTGACGAGGTCGAGGGGGCAGTCGTCGGCGGGGGCCGTGGTGCCCGTGGTCGGGGGGACGACCTGGTCGCGCAGGGCGAGCAGGGCGGCGGCGACGTCCAGGGCCCCGCCGCCGGCCAGGAGCCGGCCGGTCATGGACTTGGGCGCGGTGACGGGGACCCCGCGCTCGCCGAACAGGGCGGTGAGGGCCTCGGCCTCGCGGCGGTCGGCGGCGCGGCTGCCCGCGGCGTCGGCGAAGACCACGTCGATGTCGCCGGGCTCCAGTCCGGCGTCGGCGAGGGCGCCCGCGGCGGCGGCCCCGAGCCGACACCCGCCGGCCGTGCCGGCTGAGCCACCCGCGCCGGCCCCGCCGTCGAAGGCGTCGAAGGCAGCGGCGTGTCCGGCCAGGGTCCCGTACACGCGGGCCCCGCGCCGACGGGCCGCGCCCGCGTCCTCCAGGACCAGGTGGGCGCCGCCCTCCCCGGGGACGTACCCGTTCGCGTCCCGATCGAAGGGCAGGTAGGCCCGGGCCGGGTCCTCGGCGGTGCTGAGCCCGCCGCCCGCGAGGTGGGCCGCCCAGCCCCACGGGCACAGCGTGGAGTCGATCCCGCCGGTGACGACGAGGTGCGCGCCCTTGCGGATCTGGCGGCGGGCGTGGGCGGCTGCGTCGAGCCCGCCGGCCTGTTCGGCGACGAGGACGCCGCTGGCGCCGCGCAGCCCGTGCCGGATGGAGATCTGGCCGCTGTTGACCGCGTAGAACCAGGCGAAGGACTGGTACGCGCTGACGTGCCGGCCGCCCCGGCTCCACAGCGCCTGGAGCTCGCGCTGCCCGAACTCGAACCCGCCCGCGGAGTTCGCGGTGACCACGCCGGCGGCGTACTCGGGCAGCTCGGCGGGGTCGGCCCCGGCGTCGTCGAGTGCCTCCTTCGCGGCGGCCAGGGACAGCCGGGTGACCCGGTCGGTCTGCTGGAGCAGCCGGTTCGGGACGTGGTCCTCGTCGACGAAGCCGGGGACCTCCCCCGCCAGCCGCGCCGGATAGGACGAGGCGTCGAAGCGGGTGAGCGGGCGGATGCCGCTCTCGCCGCGCAGTACGGCGGTCCACCAGGCCTGTGCGCCCAGCCCGTTCGGGGCGGCCACGCCGATCCCCGTGAAGACGGCGTCGGCGAGGGCGACTGGAGTGGTCGTCACGGGTCAGTCCTCCGCCTTCAGCGTGGGGCTGGTCAGGATCATGGCGCTCTGGAAGCCCCCGAAGCCGCTGCCGACGGTCAGCACCGCGTCGGTGCGCTGCGCGCGGGCGGTCAGCGGGGTGTAGTCGAGGTCGCAGGCCGGATCGGGCTCGTGCAGGTTGGCCGTCGGCGGTACGAGGTCGTGCTCGATGGCGAGGGCGCAGGCGGCGACCTCCAGGGCCCCGATCGCGCCCAGCGAGTGCCCGATCATCGATTTGACGGAGCTGACCGGCACCTCGTACGCGTGCCGGCCGAGGCTGCGCTTGAACGCCTCGGTCTCGTGCTTGTCGTTCTGCTTGGTGCCGGAGCCGTGCGCGTTGATGTAGTCGACGCGCTCGGGGGCCAGCCGTGCCTCGCCGAGGGCGGCGGTGATCGCGGCGGCCATCTCCGCGCCGTCGGGGCGCAGTCCGGTCATGTGGTACGCGTTGCTGCGCGAGGCGAAGCCGGAGATCTCGGCGTGGATGTGCGCGCCGCGGCGGCGGGCGTGCCCGTACTCCTCCAGGACGAGGACGGCGGCTCCCTCGCCGAGGACGAACCCGTTGCGGGTGGCGTCGAAGGGGCGGGAGGCGGTGGCCGGGTCGTCGTTGCGGGTGGAGGTGGCGCGGATCGCGTCGAAGCAGGCGACCGTGATGGGGGTGATGGGCGCCTCGGTGGCGCCGGCCACCATCACGTCGGCGCTGCCCTCGCGGATCAGGTCGACGGCGTGCCCGATGGCGTCCAGCCCGGAGGTGCAGCCGGTGGAGACGAGGGAGACCGGTCCCTGGGCGCCGGCGGTACGGGCCACCTCGGCCGCCATGGAGCTGGGCACGAAGTAGTCGTACAGGTGCGGTACGGCCTTGGTGTGGTCGACGAGCCAGCGCGTGCCGGCGTCGCTGACGGCCCCGTACTGGGTGTCCAGTGCGCTGGTGCAGCCCAGGGCGCTGCCGAGGGTGACGCCGGTGCGCACCGGATCGAAGGCGCCGTCCGCGCCGGCGGCGGCGAGGGCCTCGCGGGCGCTGACGACGGCGAACTGGGCGGCCCGGTCGAGGGCTTGGGCCCGGTCGGGGGCGAGCCCGTGTTCGAGCGGGTCGAAGTCGGCCTCCGCGGCGATGCGGGAGCGGAAGGAGGAGGCGTCGAAGAGGGAGATGGCGCGGGTGGCGGTGCGCCCCTCGGTCAGCAGCGACCAGTACTCCTTGGTGCCGGGGCGGCCGGGGGCGACGACCCCGATGCCCGTGATGACGACGCGCCGCCTCATCGCCCTTCTCCCTTGTCCGTGCTGTCCGTGCTGTCCGTGCTGTCGACGTGGTGGCCGCGTGCGGCGATGCGCGCCGCGGTGCGCGCCGCCCGGCCCAGCAGCCGGGGCAGCTCGGGCCCGCGTACGAAGAAGTGCCCGCCGGGCAGGGTGCGCCGCACGACCCGGCCGGTGGTCCAGCGCTGCCAGCCGGCGAGCGCGGCGGCGTCCGCGATCCGGTCCTCGGAGCCGTTGACGGCGAGCAGCGGTACGGCGAGCGGCCCGTCGGCGGCGGTGCGCAGGTCCAGGGCCAGGCGCAGGTCGTCGCGCAGGACGGGCAGCACCATGCGGTGCCACAGGTCGCCGGGCTCCGCGCCGGGCGGCGCGGCCCCGTACCGTTCGAGCACGGCCAGGAATTCGGCGTCGGGCAGGCCGGCCGCGCCGGCGAGGGCGGCGGGGGCGTCGGGCGGCGGGCAGGCGCCGATGGCGACGAGGGCGGGCTGCGGCAGCCGGGCCTCGGCGAGGGCACGGGCCACGGTGTAGGCGACGGTGCCGCCGCGGCTGTGCCCGTAGAGCACGTACGGCACCTCGGGCTCGTCCGCGACCTGCTCGAACAGCGGCTTGAGGTCGGCGAGCAGCTCCTCGCGGGTGGTGATCCGCGGCTCGCGGCGGCGCCGGTCGCGGCCGGGCAGCGGCCAGGAGGCGGCCTCGACCCCGCTGCCGACGGCCCGCTTCCACCGCCGGAACGCGGAGTCCCCGGCCCCTGCGTGCGCGAAGCAGTGCAGTCGTACCGCCGTGTGCCCCGTGGGCCCTGCGGGGCCCGTGTGCGCGGTGTGCGCCGGCTGCGCCATCGCCGCCCTCCCTGGTCTGCCCGGTCCCTGCACCGTGCGGTGCCCGCTGTCCCGCCCGGGTCGTCGCCCCCGACCCTGGCGGAAGCCGCTGGAGACGGGCTCGAACCCCGCTACGCCGCGTACAGGTCGAAGGTCGAGCCGCGGCGCGGGCCCGCGACCACGTCCAGGGCCGGGTCCACGGTCAGCATCGCCTGGTGCAGGCGCTGGAGCTGCGGCGAGGGCTCCACGCCGAGTTCGTCGATGAGCCGGGTGCGCAGCCGCCGGTAGACGTCCAGGCCGGTGGCCTGGCGGCCCGAGCGGTACAGGGCGACCATCGCCTGGGAGTGCAGGCCCTCGTGCTGCGGGTGGCGGGCGATCAGCTCGGCGAGCTCGGCGAGCAGTTCGGTGTGCCGGCCGAGCCGCAGGTCGGCGTCGATGCGCCGCTCGACGGTGACGAGGCGGCTCTCCTCCAGCCGCATCACCTCGATCTCCAGGATGGGGCCGACGCGTACGTCGACCAGCGCCGGCCCCTGCCACATGCCGAGTGCCTGGCGCAGCAGGCCGGCCGCCTGCTCGTCGTCGCCCTCCTCGAACGCGGCCTGGCCGCCCGCGACGAGGCGTTCGTACGCGTGGACGTCGACGGACTCCGGCTGCACCTGGAGCAGGTAGCCGCCGTGCCGGGTCGCGAGGACGTCCTTGGCGCTGCCGGGGGCGCCCGGGCCCATGGCGGTGCCCAGCCGCCGGCGCAGCTGGAGGATGTACGTCTGGAGGGTGGTCAGTGCGCTCTGCGGAAGGTTGGTGCCCCAGATCTCCTCCATGAGGGTGGGTACGGGCATCACCCGGCCCGGGTAGAGGGCGAGCAGTGCCAGGATCTGCCGCGGCTTGCCGGCCGTCGGAACAATCGACGCCCCGTTGACTTCGGCACTCAACGGACCCAGAACCTGAATCTTCATGGATTCCTCCGCCTGTTTGTCGAGTCCCATCGATTTTCAGACTCCGAACGGGAACGGTAGCGGGGCCCCGGACAATGTCCCCGAATTCTCGAGCAGCCGTCGAGCAGCCCTCCGACCGCTGTGCTTGCAGAGGCGGTACGGGCTGCTACATTCGCGAACAGCCACCGGGAGGAGGAGGCGCATGGAATTCTCCGCGCACGGCGGAAAGAGCCGGAACGGCGGGGTGGAGTTCCGCGTCCTGGGCCCGGTGGAGGTGTACGACCACCGGACGGGCCTGCGCGTCGTGCCCTCGGGGGCCAAGCAGCGCACCCTGCTCGCCGCGCTTGTTGTACGGGCGGGCGAGGTGCTCGGCACGGAGCGGCTCGTCGACGAGCTGTGGGGGGACCGGCCGCCGGCCGGCGGGTCCAATGCCCTGCAGGCCCATGTGGCCCGGCTGCGCCGGGTACTGCCCGTCGCGCCGCCCGGGCCGGACGGCCGCCGCGCGGAGTGGATCGGCACGCACGCGCTGGGCTACCTGCTGCGGCCGGACGGCGCCGCCGGCGACGCCCGGCGCTTCCACGCGCTGTCGGCCGAGGGGCGCTCGCTCCTGGCCGACGATCCCGAACGGGCCGCCGGCCTGCTGCGCTCGGCGCTCGCGCTGTGGCGCGGGCCCGCGCTCGACGGCAGCCTGCGCGGGCCGATCTGCGCGCGGGAGGCGGACCGGCTGGAGGAGCTGCGGCTGACCACGCTGGAGACGCTGTACGAGGCGGACCTGGCGGGCGGGCGGCACGGCGCGGCCGTCCGCGAGCTGGAGCGGCTGACGGCCGAGCACCCGCTGCGGGAGCGGTTCTACGACCTGCTGATGCTGGCCCTGTACCGGGGCGGGCGGCAGGGTGAGGCGCTCGGCGTGTACGAGCGGGCGCGCCGGCGGCTGGTCGACGGGCTGGGCGTGGAGCCGGGGCCGGCGCTGCGCGGCCGGCTGGACGAGATCCTGCGGCACGCCCCCTCACTGGCCGCGCCGCCCACGCCGGCCGCGCCCCCGCGGATCCAGGACCGGGCGGCGGCCCCGGCCGTGCAGGGCAACGGGAACGGCTGGAACGGGGACGGGAGCGGCTGGAACGGGGACAGGGACGGCTGGAACGGGGACGGGGACGGGGACGGGGCGGCTGAGCGGGACGGGGAGCTGCACCGGCTCGGCGGCGAGATCGTCCGGCTGGGCGAGCGGATCGAGGCCCTGGCCCGGCAGCAGCAGGCGCTGGTGCACCGTTTCGAGCAGTTGTCCGGCACGGCGGCGGTGACGGTGACGCGGAATCCGAACACCGAGAACCACCAGGGCGGCTCGAACGATCCGCGGATTGCGGAACTCCCCGAACTCCCGGCCGATCCGGGCCTGCTCGAAATCTCGGGGCTCCCGAACCTTTTTCCGGACGGCCAACTCGTCTGATCGGACCCGCCCTCCCGCGGGAATTCCGGCAGTGCTCCACCGGGACCCGAGCAGCATTCCACCGGGTGGGATAATCGGAGGAAATCAAATACGGGGTGTGTCGAGCCACAGCGGCGTGCGCAGAAAAGCGGACGGCGGCAGCGGAACGGCGGCCGAGCCGTGGCCCTGCGCGCCCTCCAGTGCGGCCCAGTCCACCTCCAGCCCCGCCAGCCACAGCCGCTTCAACTGGTGCAGGCGCCGCCCCGACCAGAGCGCGGCGAGGTAGTCGCGGGTCTCGGGCGCCTCGCCGAGCCGGAGCGGGTCCGCGGCGCCGTGGCGCAAGTCGGCGCAGTCGGGGTCCCGGCCGTCCTCGGGATCGAGCTCCGCCAGTACGCGGGCCAGCCGGCCGGTGTCGGTCACGACGGCCGCGTACCGGCAGTCCATCGCGGCGCGCCCGGTGCGCAGGCTGCGCGCGAGCGCCGCGAGGTCCACCCGCGGGCCCGGCGCGGCCAGGAATCCGGCGAACCGGCGTGCGGTGGCGGCCAGATGGGCCGGGGTGGGCGCGGACAGCACCACCAGCTCCGCGGACGGGGCGTCCGGCCCCGTCGTCGCGCCGGGCGGCGGCACGTACTCCTCCAGGACCACGTGCGCCTCGACACCGCCGGCGCCCCGGACCCCGGCCGAGGCCCGGCGCACCCCGCCGGCGGGCGCCGGCCACGGGGCGGCCGCCGGGCGGCCGGCCGCTGGCAGCAGGACGCCGTGGCGCAGCTGGAGGGCGGCGCGCAGCAGCACGGCGATGCCGGTGGCGGCCCCGGCCGCGCCGACGGCGGCGGACACCGATCCCGCGTCCTCGCGCAGCAGCCCGCCCGCGCCGCCCGGCTCGGCACCGGCCTCGCGCAGGGCCGCCCGTACGATCCGCTCGGCGGGGCCGGCGTACCTGCCGGCGGCGGCCTCGTGGCCGACGGCGCTGCCGCGGATCAGGCAGTGCACGGTGTCGCCGTCGGCAAGGGCCCGTTCGAGCGGTTTGAGGACCAGCGCGCCGACCGCTTCGCCCGCACCGGGGCGGCGGCTGGAGGCGTGCAGCAGCAGCTGCACCCCGCCGACCACGGCCGCCGCGCACTCGCCGCGCCGCAGGGCCGAGAGGGCGTGGTGCAGGGCGACGAGCGCGGAGGACTCGGCGGTGTCGATGCTGACGCTGGGGCCGGTCAGCCGGAGCAGCCCGGAGATCCGGTTGGAGAGGTTCCAGCTGCCGCCGCGCGGCAGGGGGCCGCGGTGGCCGCGGCCCCAGGACTCGGCGGCCAGCAGCGCGTAGTCCCCGGGGCCGGCTCCCGCGAACACGCCGACGCTGCGCGGCGTTCCGTCGGCGGCGCGCAGGGCGTCGAGCCGGCTGCCGGTGCAGCCCGCGCCCTCCAGGGCCTCCCAGGCGGTCTCCAGGAAGAGCCGCTCCTGCGGGTCGATGAGGGCCGCCTCGGCGGGGTCGATCCCGAAGAAGCCGGCATCGAAGTCCTGGACGCGGTCGAGGTAATGGCCGACCACCCTCCCGCCCCGCCCGCCCGGCGGCCCGGAGGCGGTACTCCCCCCGCCCTCGGCCTGCCGCCACACGGCCCCGAGGTCCCCGCCCCCGGGCTGCCGCCCGGCCATCCCCACGACGGCGACGGCCCCGGCCGCACCCTCGGGACCGGCTCCGCGCCGAGGCCCGGAGCCAGGCCGAGGACCGGGCTCGGAGCCGGAGTCGAGGCGCGGGTCGAGGCCGACCTCGCCGGGGCCCGGGCCCGGACCGGAGTCCGGCCCGGGCTTCGGGTCGAGGCCGAACCGCTCAGGGCAGGGGCCGGGGTTGGGGTCGACGCCCGCGTCGGAGCCGGGGCCGGGGGCGAGGGCGGGCGGCGGGATTGCGGCGGCCAGGAGGGCCGTGGTCTGGGCGCGGGTCAGGGTGCCGTTGCGGAACCGGGTCAGGATCTCCCTCTCGTCCATCCGGACGGGTTCCCTCAGCTGCGCCGGGCGAGCAGGACGAGCGCCTCGTCCACGGTCAGCCGGTCGTCGCGCACCGCGTCCAGCAGGACGTCGAGCCCGGCGGCGCCCACCGTGGCGGGGATCCGCGCGGCAGCGCCCAGGAGCTCGGCGACATGGGCGGCGAGCGCGGTGATGTCGGGGTGGTCGTACAGGACCACCGCCCGCTCCTGGAGGCCGAAGGTCCGGTTGATGGTGGCGACGAACTCGGCGCCGAGGATGGAGTCCAGGCCGAGCGTGGCGAAATCCGTGTCGGACCCGACGTCCCACACGTCGCAGCACAGGACGGCGGCGAGCTGTTCGCGCAGCGCCCGGGCGATCTCCTCGGTTCCGGCGGCAGCGGGCACGACCGCCACCGGCTCCGCGGTGCCGGTGCGGGCGGCCCGGTCCGCGGCCGGGACCCCTGCCGGGAGCGCGGTCGGGACCCCGGCCGGAACCACGGTGCCCACCCGCTCCAGTTCGGCGGCCACCTGCCGGGCGAAGGACTCGGGCGTCGGGTGGTCGTACAGGTCGGTCGGCAGGATCTCCGTCCCGTACCGGGCGTTGACGACGGCCACCAGCTCCACGGTCAGCAGGGAGTCCATCCCGAGGGACTGGAAGGTCTGCTCCGGGTCGATGGCCTCGGGCCGCTTGCGCAGCACGTCGCCGAGGACGCCGACGACGTCCCTCAGCACGGCGGCCGGCACGGCAGGCGACCCGGCAGGGGACCCGGCAGTGGGCACGGCGGCCGAGGCGGTGGCGGGTGCGGTGGCGGGGCGTTCACTCGTCATCTGCGGCTCTCCAGGACTCGGCGGTGCGGGGCGGCGGGCGCCTTCAGACGGCGCTGCCCAGGTACGGCGACAGGCCGCGGGCGCCGTCCCCGGGACTCCCGGCCGCGGCGATCCCGTCCGCGACGCTCCCGGCCGCAGGGCTCCCCGCAGGCCCGGTGCGGTAGCGTGCCGCGGCCCCGGCCGGTACGAGCGCGGGCAGCAGCAGCTCCCACAGCGCGGCGACCCGGCGCCCGAGCTCCTCGTACGGCATGCCGGTGCCGGCCATGGCCTCGATCCCGCAGGCGGCCGCGGCGACGAGCGACTCGGCCCTGTCCCACCCGGCGCCGTACCGCCCGGTCCCGGCCCGCAGTTCGCCGGCGTCGCGGGCGCGCCGCAGCAGGGCGCAGACCGCCGCGAGCCAGGCCCGCCGGAAGTCGGTGCCGCCACCCTCCCGGCCCGTGCACTCCACGGTGATCCGGAAGCTCGCGGGCACCGCCGGGTCGTCGTGCAGGGTGCGGGCCAGCCAGTGGGTGAGGTCGACGAGCGCCTGGAGCGGTGAGCCGCCCGACGCGCCCAGGTCGCGTACGGTCTCGCCGAGCAGGGCGGCGCCGCGCTGCTGCACGGCCTCGGCGAGCTCGTCCTTGGAGGCGAAGTGGAAGTACAGCGCGCCCTTGGTGACGCCCGCGGTGCGTGCGATGTCGCCGAGCGTCGACCGGTCGTACCCGTTGCGCCGGAACATCTCGGCCCCGGCCCGGACGAGCCGCCTGCGGGTGCGCTCCGACCTCTCCTGCACGGCGCTTCCTCCTCGGCTCGAGGGCCTGCCTGTCGGGGTGCGCGGGGTGCGCTTGGTACGCGGGGTGCGCGCTGTGCGCGGGGCGGCCATGTCAGCCGACGCGCACGAGTCGCTCGGCGGCGGCCTTCGCGGCATTGTCGAGCTGGTTCTCGGGGGCGGCCATCAGGATGGACCGCTGGAGTCTGCGCAGGGCCGCGGACGGTTCGATGCCGAGCTCCCGCACGAGGGTCGCGCGCAGCCGCTGGTAGACGTCGAGGGCCTCGCCGCGGCGGCCGGAGCGGTGCAGGGCCAGCATGAACTGGCCGTGCAGGTTCTCGTGGGTGCGGTAGCGGCTGGCGAGGACGGTGAGTTCGGCGAGCAGCTCGCGGTGCCGGCCGAGCCGCAGGTCGGCCTCGATGCGCTGGTCGAGCGCGCACAGCCGGGTCTCCTCGAGCCGGCGGGCCTCCATGTCGAGCTGGGCGCCGCCCTGTACGTCGGCGAAGGCGGGGCCGGACCAGAGCGAGAGGGCCTCGCGCAGCAGCCGGGCGGCGCCGGGGAAGTCGTCCGCGTCCATGGCCCGGTAGCCCATGCCGGCGAGCCGGTCGAACTCGCGGACGTCGCTGGTGCCGCCGCCGCTGTTGAGCAGGTAGCCGCCGGGCAGCGTGACGAGCACGTCCTTGGCGGTACGCCGCAGGCCCGCGGAGCGGATTCCGGTTCCGCCTGCGCCTCCGGCTCCGACGCCGGGGCCGGAGCCGATGTCCGTGCCGGCCCCGGCCGCCTCCCCCGCGCCGTGGTCCAGGGCGCTCGCGATGAGGGCCCGCAGCTGGAGGACGTACGTCTGGAGCGTCGTGCGGGCGCTGCGCGGCGGGGCCCCGGCCCAGAGCTCCTCGATGAGGGCCGAGACCGGGACCACCTGGTCGGCATGGAGCGCCAGGAGTGCCAGCACCTGTCGCGGCTTGGGGGCGGTCGGAGTGATGGAGACTCCCTGTTCCCGCACCGCCAGTGTGCCCAGTACTTCGATGTCCACGCCGTACTCCCCTGGTCCGTGGATGAGCCTTCCTCAGTAAAAAACAGGCCCGACGGTTTGTCAATACAAAACCGACCGTGCTGTTTTGGCGTGAGCGGCTCGCTTCCATGATCCCAACTCCCGCTTCTCACCTGGGAGTTTGTGCCCTACACCCATCGCGACCGCATGGCATCCGACACCCACACCCGTCCGGAATCCTCCCCGGCCCACCCTGAAACAGACCGGAGAGTCGCTATAGCGGCCGGCTCGGCCGGCTCCCCTCGGGCGCCAGGTCCGCGGCGAGCGCCGACGGTACGAGCGTGGGCAGCAGCAGGCGCCACAGCCGGGTGACGGTGGCCGCCGAGAGCCACCGCGTGTCACGGGCGCCGAGCACCTCCAGGCCGACGGTCGCCGCGACCACGGCCGCGACCACGTCCGCCACCGCCACCCCGGGGCGCAGCTCGCCGGCCGACTCGGCCCGCCGTACCGCCTCTTCGACCCAGGCCCGCCACTGCTCGCGCAGGTCCTCCTCCGGCGGCCGGGCGCTCTCGCCGCACAGTTGGAAGCCCGCCCGCAGCACCACGTCGGCGCGCAGGGCCGCCGCCAGCCGGTGGGTCGCGTCGACGAGGTCCTGCAGGCGCCTCCCGCCGGGCGGGTGCCGGTCGCCGGGCGGGTGCGGGTCGCCGGTGACGGCCGCGAGCCGGAGCAGGGCCGCGGCCTCGACGGCGTCGGCCAGCGCCGCCTTGCTGGCGAAGTGGAAGTGCAGTGCCCCGTTGCTCACGCCCGCCAGCGAGCTGATCGCGGTGAGGGAGGCGACCGTGTAGCCCTCCCGGTCGAAGATCTCGGCTGCGGACCCGATCAGGGCGTCACGCGTGCGCACCGCGCGTTCCTGCTTGGCCATCGGCTGCTCCGTGAGTGCGGGGGGATTCGGCCAGTCGACCCAACTGACCCACTTGAGCCAGTTGAGCCAACTGACCGAGTTGACGCCGACTCTAACAAACCGTCCAAGCGGTTTTGAATAACGGCGCAGGCTCCAACCCGGGTCAAGGGGGCAGGTCGGACAGATTCGCGCACCCGGCACTGCCGTTGCACTCGGAGATCCACTCAAGACGGGCTCGCCGCCCGCTCGTTGGGGTCTCGACCGGGCGCCCGACGGCCGTCAAAACGGCGGGCCCGCGGCCAGGCAACACCGGCAATAGCAGACGAATCGAAGTAAACGGCTGCGCCAATTTTGCCGACACCGACCGAAAGCCCCTAGAAATTAAACCGGTTGGTATGTAGTTTTCCCGGCCAAGGGGCAACCCGCACCGCACCACCCACGTCGCACAGACCAGGGGGATCGATGTCTGCGAGCACGTTCCAGATCGAACGGACCACGCACGACGGAGACACGAAGGGGGCCTGGGCGGCCTTCGCCGCGTCGGCCGGCAAGTCCGCAGGATCCTGCCCCACGACGCTGACCACGACCGTGCCCAAGGAACTGGTGCACCGGTCGGCCGTCGCGGAGGTCGTGCTCACCGACTGGGCGCGCGTCGACGACACCCACTTCGTCATGGCCGCCCAGTGGCCCCGCAGCCACAGCTTCTTCACCCCGGTCGCGGGCGGCTACCACGACCCGCTCATCGCCTGCGAGACCGTCCGCCAGATCGGGATCCTCCTGGGCCACGCCGAGTTCGGCGTTCCGTTCGGCCACCAGTTCGTCATCTGGGACCTCGACATCGCGGTGCACCCCCAGCACCTGGGCGTCGGCTACGAGCCGGCGACCCTCACGATCGACGTCACGTGCACGGAGGTCAACCGCCGCGGCAGCGCTCTGTCAGGTCTGCGCATCGAGGCGGTCTTCCACCGCGACGGCCATGTCGTGGCGACCGGCGGCGGCTCCTTCTCCTGCATGGCCCCGGCGGTCTACAAGCGGGTGCGCGGCGAGCACACCCTCGACGGAGACTGGTACCGGCTCCCGCTCATCAGCCCCGCGGCCCCGCAGAGCGTCGGGCGGATGTCCCCCATGGACGTCGTGCTCTCCCCCACCGGCGAGCAGGACCTCTGGCAGCTCAGAGTGGACACGCGCCACCCGGTGCTGTTCGAGCACGCGGTGGACCACGTCCCGGGCATGGTGCTGCTGGAGGCGGCCCGCCAGGCCACGGCGGCCGCGCTCGGCCGGTCCTCGTACCTGCCCCTGGGCTTCGCCAGCGAGTTCAAGCGGTACGCCGAGCTGGACGCGCCCTGCACGATCGAGGCCGTCCGGGTCCCCGCGGCGGCCGAGGACGAGGAGGCCGTGCTGGTGACGGCCCGCCAGGGCGGGGCCGAACTCTTCCGCTCGAAGGTCACGGCGGGCACGCACCACCTGTAGGGGCAGGACGCACCAACTGTAGGGGCAGGACCCGCGCCCGGCGTTCATCCCCGCCCCGGCCTTCATCCCCCCGGCGGCGCGAAGGCGTCCAGGTGGTCCGCCGCCCAGGTACGGAAGGACCGCGCGGGCCGGCCGAGCAGCCGGGGAAGGGTGTCGTCGACCCCGGACTTGGCCCCCTCGCGCTGGCGCTGCGCACTGTGCAGGAGCGCCCGGACCACGGTGTCCGGGTGGCGCCGGCCGAGCGCGGCGCGCGCCTGGTCCGGGCCCAGTTCCTGGAACCGCAGCGGGCGGCCGAGCAGTTCGGCGAGCAGGGCCGTCTGCTCGACGGCGGTGAGCGCCTGCGGCCCGGTCAGGGTGTGGGCGCCGCCCGCCGGTATCCGCCCGGTGAGGGCGCCTACCGCCGCCTCGGCGAGGTCGCGCGGGTCGACGCAGGAGTTCGGCGAGTCCCCGTACAGGGCGCGCACGACCTGCCCGGAGCGGACGGAGCCGGCCCAGGACAGCGCGTTGGACATGAACGAACGGGGCCGCAGCAGGGTCCACTCCATCCCCGAACCGCGCAGCAGTTCCTCGTTGCCGCGCTGCCAGCGGGTGATGACGTCGTCGGCCCCGGGGTCCTCGACGGCGGCGGCGGACAGTTTGACCACGTGCCGCACCCCCGCCGACCGCGCCAGGCGCAGGAACTGCCCGTCGTCGCGGCGCAGATCGGCGGTGACGAGGAAGACGGCGCGCACCCCGGCGAGGGCGGCGGCCAGCGAGCGCGGGTCGGCGTAGTCGCCGGGGACGGTCTCGGCGCCGGCGGGGGCGCCCTGGACCCGGGCCGGGACCCGGGCCATGACGCGAACGGGCAGGTCGGCGGGGAGGAGGCGGAGCACCTCGCGGCCGACGGTTCCGGTGGCACCTGTCACAAGGATCATCAGCGTCCCAACTTGACTGAAACTTACACCTGTTAGTGGTGCACGTTTGGCGCAGGGGTTACCCTATGTAAAATACAAACTGGACGGTTTCTTTTCTGAGCCTTCAACGGTTCGCCTAGCCCGAGGAGGTGGGAGGCACGTGGCCGAGCAAGTCCGAGCCATCCGCACACGCAAGACGATCCTCTCCGCAGCTGCCAAGATCTTCGAGGAGCGTGGGTACCAGGCGGCGACGATCTCCGAGATCCTCACCACCGCCGGCGTGACCAAGGGCGCCCTGTACTTCCACTTCCAGTCGAAGGAGGACCTGGCCCAGGGCGTGCTCGCCGAGCAGGACCAGCAGTTCTCGATCCCGCCGCGCGCCTCGAAGGTGCAGGAGATCGTCGACGCCGTGATGCTGCACGCCCACCGCCTCCAGACCGACCCCATGGTGCGCGCCGGCGTCCGGCTCTCGATGGACCAGCTGGCCCAGGGCCTCGACCGCAGCGGGCCGTTCCTGCGCTGGGGCGAGATCGGGCTGGACCTGCTGGTGCGGGCCCAGGCCCAGGGCGAGCTGCTGCCCCACGTCGTGCCGTCGGAGACGGCCGAGGTCATCGTGGGCTCCTTCGCCGGCATCCAGTCCATGTCCCAGGCCATCTGCGACTACCAGGACCTGGTGGGCCGGGTGTCCGCACTGATGCGCCACCTGCTGCCGAGCATCGTGGTCCCCTCCGTCCTCGCCTCGCTCGACCTCTCCGAGGGCCGTGGCGCAGCCGTCTACACCGAAGCCTTCCAGGCCGCGGAACTCCCCCAGCCCTCCCCCGCCCCGGCCCCCGCCCCCGCAGCCGTCTGACCTCCGGGCCGGAGTGATCCGGCTCACAGCCTGTCACAGGCCCCCGTCGCCCGGTGTCTTGAGCCCGAACGCCTTGAGACGACGGAGGAGACGGGCATGACGGACATGACGGGGAACACGGGTACCGCGGTGGTCGTGATCGGCGGAGGGTACTCCGGCGTGATGGCGGCCAACCGCCTGACGCAGCGCGACGACGTGACCGTGACGCTGGTCAACCCGCGTCCGGCCTTCGTCGACCGGGTCCGCCTGCACCAGCTGGTCGGCGGGACCGACGAGGCCGTGGTCGAGTACCGGAAGGTCCTGGCCGCGGACGTCCGGCTGGTGGTCGACACCGTGACGCGGATCGACGCGGCCGGGCGCACCGTGACCCTGGCGAGCGGCGGCACGGTCGGCTACGACCACCTCGTCTACGCGGTGGGCAGCGGCAGCGCCGACCCGGGCGTGCCCGGCGCGGCCGAGTTCGCCTACCCGATCGCCACCCTGGAGGAGGTGCAGCGGCTGCGGCCGGCCCTGGACGCCGCGCCCGCCGCGGCCGTGGTGACGATCGTCGGAGCCGGTCCGACCGGCATCGAGACCGCCGCCGAGCTGGCCGAGCAGGGCCGCAGGGTGACCCTGGTGTGCGGCGGGGTGCTCGGCCCGTACCTGCACGCCCGCGGCCGGCGCTCGGTGGCCGGGCGGCTCGCCGCGCTCGGTGTGACCGTGCTCGAAGGTCCCGACACCAAGGTGACGGCCGTGACGCGCGACGCGGTGCGGCTCCGCGACGGCCGCGAGCTGCCGAGCGCGGTGACCATCTGGACCGCCGGCTTCGGCGTGCCGGACCTCGCCCGGCGCAGCGGCCTGCGTACGGACGCCCTGGGCCGCCTGCTCACGGACGAGACGCTGACCAGCGTGGACGACGTACGCATCGTCGCGGCCGGGGACTCGGCCGCACCGTCGGGCCTGCCGTACCGGATGGGCTGCCAGTCCGCGGTGCAGCTGGGCCCCCAGGCCGCCCGGACGGTGCTCAGCCGGCTCGCGGGCGAGGAACCCGCCCCGGCGGAGGTGGGGTTCGCCGGGCTGTGCGTCAGCCTGGGGCGCCGCGCGGGCATCTTCCAGCTCGCCTCGCGGGACGACGTCGCGAAGAAGCACCACATCGGCGGCCGCCCGGGAGCGAAGGTCAAGGAGCTCATCTGCCGGAGCATCCTGTGGCAGCTGCGGTACGAGGCGCGCAGGCCCGGGGTGCGGACGTGGTGGGCCAAGGACGCCAAGCGGCAGCAGCTGCTGCTCCGGGCCGCGCGCGGCGAGGCGCAGGCCACCGCGCAACGGGCGGCGGCGGAGGCGGCCTAGCGTGGCGTCCCGCGGCAAGGAAAGATGATCTTGCCGTGGCCACGGGGTGCGAGGCCGCCGGCGATGGGGCCGGCCGGCCGCGAGGGAGGGGTACGGGGCATGAGCGACACGAGCGGATTCGGTGACGTGGGCGGCGTGGGCGAGGCGAGCGGCGGGGACGCGGCGAGCGGCGGGGGCGACCTGAGCCGCAGGGGCGAGAGCGGCAGCAGGGACGGTGGCGGCAGGGACGGTGGCGGCAGCGGGAGCGGCCGCGCCGGCGCCGACCCGGCGACCGAGGCCTTCGTCGCCCACCGCAACCTGCTCTTCACCGTCGCCTACGAGATGCTCGGCTCGGCCGCCGACGCCGAGGACGTCCTGCAGGAGACCTGGCTGCGATGGGTCAAGGTCGACCTGGCGCAGGTGCGCGACCAGCGCGCCTACCTGGTCCGGATCACGACCCGCCAGGCGCTCAACCGGCTGCGCACGATGCAGCGCCGCAAGGAGGCGTACGTCGGCCAGTGGCTGCCCGAACCACTGCTCACCGCGCCGGACGTGGCCGAGGACGTCGAGCTCGCCGAGAGCGTGTCGATGGCGATGATGCTCGTCCTGGAGACGCTGTCGCCGACCGAGCGGGCCGTCTTCGTCCTGCGCGAGGCCTTCGACCTCGGCTACGAAGAGATCGCCGCCGCCGTCGACAAGAGCCCCGCGGCCGTCCGCCAGATCGCGCACCGCGCCCGCCGGCACGTCGATGCGCGCCGCCCGCGCCGGACGGTGTCCCCGGCCGTGGCCTCCGCGGCCGTGGAATCGTTCCTGCGCGCGCTCGAGACCGGGGACCCGCAAGGCCTCCTCGACGTCCTCGCCCCGGACGTCGTCCTGGTGGGCGACGGCGGCGGCATCAAGCAGGCCGCCCTCCGGCCGATCAGCGGGGCCGACAAGGTGGTCCGCTTCATGCTCGGCGGCATCGGCAAGAACAAGCTCCCGCTCACGGTCTCCCCCACCGTCGTCAACGGCACCCCGGCGCTCCTCGTCCGCCTGGACGGGCAGTTCGACGGCGTCATGGCGGTCCGGGTCGACGACGGCCTCATCTCGGGCCTCTACTACGTCCGCAACCCGCAGAAGCTGACCCGCTTCGCGTCCGAGACCCCGCTCACCCTGCGCTGAACGCCGCGATGCGGGCCGCCCGGACGACGACCCTGGAGAGAGAGCCATATGACCTGGTCCACCCGCATCGTTCAGCGCGACGGCGTCCGCATCTCCTGCCGTGACCGGGCGGGCCCCGGACGCCCCGTCGTCCTGCTGCACGGGCTGGCCGGCCACGCGGGCGAATGGGACGCCCTCGCCCGGCACCTGCCGGCCCGGCACCGGGTCGTGGCGGTGGACCAGCGCGGTCACGGCGCCAGCGAACGCCATCCCGCAGACCTGTCCCGGGCCGCCTACGTCGCCGATGTCGTCGCCGTCCTCGACCGGCTCGGTCTGCAGGAGCCCGTACTCGTCGGCCAGTCGCTGGGCGGCCACACCGCCATGCTCACCGCCGCCGCGCACCCCGGCCTCGTCCACGCGCTCGTCCTGGTCGAAGCCGGCCCCGGCGGCCCGAACCCCCGGGTGCAGCAAGAGGTCGGCGGCTGGCTCGACTCATGGCCGATCCCGTTTCCGTCGCGGGAAGCCGCCGTCGGCTTCCTCGGCGGAGGGGCGGTCGGCGAGGGCTGGGCGGCCGGCCTGGAGGAGCGCGACGGCGGCTGGTGGCCCCGCTTCGACCGTGACGTCATGGTCGGCTCGCTGGCCGAGAACGCCCGGACCTCCTTCTGGGACGAGTGGACGAAGATCACCTGTCCGACCCTGGCCGTCCTCGGCCAGTCCGGCATCATCCCGCCCCAGGAGATCGGCGAGATGCTCCGCCTGCGGCCGGACACCGCGGCCGTGAGCATCCCCGGTACGGGCCACGACCTCCACCTCGAACGGACAGACGTACTGCGTCAGGTGCTCGAGGATTTCCTCCGCGGCATATGAGCACGAACACGAACACGAGCACGAGCGAGCCCGGCTGTACCAACTAGTATGTATAGTCCCTTCCATGAGCACGAGCACTGCCGACCGCCTGATCGAAAGCACCCGTGAACTGCTGTGGGAACGCGGCTACACCGGCACCAGCCCCAAGGCCATCCAGCAGCGGGCCGGGGCCGGGCAGGGCAGCATGTACCACCACTTCACCGGCAAGCCGGACCTGGCCCTCGCCGCGATCCGCCGCACCGCCGAGGAGTTGCGCGCCAAGGCCGAGGAGCAGTTCTCGGCGCCGGGTACCGCGGTCGAGCGGGTCACCGCGTACCTGCGCCGCGAGCGGGACGTCCTCAAGGGATGCCCCGTCGGACGCCTCACCCAGGACCCGGACGTGATGGCCGATCCGCTGCTGCGGGCGCCGGTCGACGAGACCCTGGGCTGGCTGCGCGAGCGCCTCGCCGAGGTCCTGGCCGAGGGGCGCGAGCGCGGTGAACTCGACGCCGCGCTGGACCCGCAGGCCACCGCCGCGACCGTCGTCGCGGTCCTGCAGGGCGGCTACGTCCTGGCCCGCGCGGCCGACTCCGTACAGCCGTTCGACCAGGCGATCGGCGGGGTGCTGGGCCTGTTGGCCGCGTACGTCCCCACCTCTCGCGCGTAACCGGCCGCTCCGCGGCCGAGAAAGGCAGCTCCCCGTGTACGCCAAGCAGTACGAGATCACCCTGCCCGCCGACTACGACATGCAGATCATCCGCAAGCGGGTGGCCGAGGGCGGCCACGTCCTCGACGACCGCGCCGGGCTGGGGCTGAAGGCGTACGTCATCCGCGAACGCGGCACCGACGGCTCGCCGGTGAACCAGTACGCCCCCTTCTACCTGTGGAACGACACCGGTGCGATGGCCCGCTTCCTCGTCGGCGGCGGCGGATTCCAGAACATCGTCCGGGACTTCGGCCGCCCTGTCGCCCGCCACTGGACGGGCATCGCCTGCCACGCCGGCCCCGCCCGTACGGCGCCTCCCCGGGCGGCGTCGCGCCGTCTGACCGCCGTGCCCTGCGACGCGGACCCGGACCGCACCGGGCTCGGCCTGACCGCGCTGGTCGAGCGGGAGGCGGAGGAGCTGCGGCAGCTCGCCCGCCAGGAGGGCGTGCACACGGCCGCGTTGGCCGTCGACCCGCACCACTGGCAGCTGCTGCGGTTCGTCCTGTGGGCGGAGACGTCCGCGCCGGACGAGGACGCGACCGAACGCTACGAGGTGCTGCACCTGTCCGCCCCGGGCCTGGCCGATCTGCCGGAGGGACGGGACTGGTAGGCAAGAGCGTGGCGTTGTCCGGATGTGACGGAACAGCGTCATTGTGGCCGTGGCCCACGGCAGTGACGATGGATACATGTCCACGAACCGCCGGGTCGTCATCGCGGTCTTCCCCGATGTCGACCTCCTCGATGTCACCGGCCCCGCCGAGGTGTTCGCCCTGGCCAATCGAGAGACCGGCGGCCGGGCGGGCTACCGGGTGCAGCTGGCCGGCCCGACCGCCGGGGTGGTCGCCACCTCGGCCGGTGTACGGCTGGTCACGGACCTGACGTTCGCCGAGGTCGAGGGGGTGCTCGACACGCTGCTCGTGCCCGGTGCGGTGGACCTGCACCCCGACGGGCCGGTCGCCCGGATCGACCCGGAGGTGGTGGCCTGGCTGCAGGCGGCCGCGCCGACGGCCCGGCGCGTGGCGTCGGTGTGCGTGGGAGCCCACCTGCTGGCCGCGGCCGGGCTGCTGGACGGCAAGACCGCCACCACCCACTGGTCGACCGCGGCCCGACTGGCGGCCGACCACCCGTCGGTTACGGTGGATCCCGATCCGATCTTCGTACGGTGCGGGAAGGTGTGGACCGGGGCCGGGATCAGCGCCTGCATGGACCTGGCGCTGGCCCTGGTGGCCGAGGACCTCGGCGAGGAGGTCGCGCTGGCGGTGGCCCGGCAGCTGGTGATGTACCTCAAGCGGCAGGGCGGGCAGAGCCAGTTCTCGGTCCCGCTGAGCCGGCCGGCGGCGTCCCGGCGGGACATCGACGAGCTGCGGATGTACGTCGCCGACCATCTGGACGGCGACCTGTCCACGGGGGCGCTCGCGGAGCGGATGTGCCTGAGCGAGCGGCACTTCGCGCGGGTGTTCCGGCGGGAGACGGGGGTCACGCCGGCCGCCTACGTCGAGGCGGCGCGGGTGGAGGCGGCCCGGCGGTTGCTGGAAAGCACCGACGAGCCGTTGGAGGCGGTGGCCGCCGCGAGCGGCCTGGGCTCGGTGGAAACCCTCCACCGGGCCCTGCGCCGCCAAATCGGCACCACCCCCGCCACCTACCGCCGCCGCTTCCGCACCACACCCTGACCCCCCGGGCCCCGCCCCGCTGCGACCCAGCCATGGGCCCCGGCCCGCCACCCCCTTCAAAGCCGAAGGTCGACACCTCCGGCCCACCACCCCCTTCAAAGCCAAAGGTCGGCACCCCCGGCCCGCCGCCCACTTCGAAGCCGAAGGTCGGCAGCCCCGGCCCACCACCCCCTTCGAAGCCGGGTCCGGCAAATCCAGCCTCGCCGGCGTTTGAGGCGCGGTATCACCGGCATCGGCGAGATGGTCGAGAAGGGTCTGAAGGCGACCGGCTTCGAGGAGGTCGGCCTGCTGTCCCTCTCC